>NZ_LDUL01000026.1:0-96979 GCF_001043615.1 Burkholderia sp. LK4 | reverse complement strand
ATATCGACCGCCTTCATCGCAACAGCCCCGGAGGCCGGCACGATGTCGGCATCTGCAACCTCCTCCCCTTGCGGCACCGAAACGCCATGGGTCACCGTCGCGACTTCCGGCGTCACCGCGCCCTCTACCGCTTCCGCATGTGCCGCCGCGCCCGCCCCTTCCCGCGCACCGAACCCGTCCAGCGCGGGCTGCCGCCCGGAGGCCACGTCGTCCGCGATATCGGCCGCTGCATCGACCTGCGCACCCGCTTCGTCGCGAACCGCAACCGGCGCGCGCTCGCCCGGCTCGAACACCGGATCGCCGAACAGGTCGAGCGTGCGCTCGTCCCGCGACGCGTCGGCGGCCGGCGCACTGCCGGACCGCGCCGTCGCCCTCGCGGACGTACTCCCCGCGGCAGCAGCCGAGCGCTGGCGGGAACGGGCCGATGAACGATTGGAACGGGAACGGGAGCGAGGCGAGGAAACGGATTCGGTCATGGAGATCGGATAGCGGGGCCCGCGAACACGGAACCGGATGTCGAACGGAATCGGTGGTCGGCCATTGTCGCATGCCCCGTTGCCGATTCAGCCTATTCGTCGCCCGGCAGCCCGTTGCCCTCTTCAAAACGCGTCACGCCCTTCAGCGCGCGCAGCTTGTCGCAGATCGCCTGGTATTCGAGCGCCGACACCCGCGCGAGCGCGATGCGCACCTCGTCGTGCTCGCCCGTGTCGTCGGCACGCTGCACGATGAACTGCTTCACGCGCGCACTGTCCGGGCCGAGCGCCGCGTGCAGCGAATCGAAGTTCAGCGCGCCGCTCACGACCGTCAGCGCGACCTGGCGGCGCTGCCGCACGGTGAAATAGCGCCGCTCCAGCGGCTTGATGCCGGCCAGGATGATCAGGATGATGATCGTCGCCGAAATCGACGCGACGTACAGCCCGCCCCCCACCGCAAGGCCGATCGCGGCGACCGACCACAGGCTCGCGGCGGTCGTCAGCCCGCGCACGATCTCGCCGCGCAGCAGGATCGAACCCGCGCCGAGGAAGCCGATGCCCGACACGACCTGCGCGGCGATCCGCGACGGATCGAGCACGATGTGCTCACTGCTGCCGAGCACGTCGGCGAAACCGAATGCCGACACGATCATGATCAGCGTCGAACCGACACAGACGAGCATGTGCGTGCGCAGGCCGGCGGCCCACGACAGGCGCTCGCGCTCGAAGCCGATGACGCTGCCGAGCGCCGCCGCGAGAACGAGCCGCATCACGAGTTCCAGGTTGCTCAGCATGCGATTTATCTCCTTTTTTTGGTGCCGGCCGCGCGGAATGTTTTATCCTTGGCCCCGGCCGCGCCGATCCTCCGGGCCGCGCCGACACGTTTCGAACCCAGCGCTCAACCCCGTCATGTCCGTTTCCGACTCCGCTTCCGCCCAGGCCGCCCAGCTGCGCCACCATTTCGCGCACGTCGTCTTGCCGATCTGGCGGGGTTCGGGGTTCGACCAGACATTGCAGTTGCCGTTCGAAGCCGTCGATCCGGCCACCCACGCGCCGCTGCCCGTGACCCGTTATCGCGCAATGGCGTGCGCACGGCAACTGTTCGTGTTCGCGCAGGCCGGCGACACCGCGCACGCAGCCACGCTGTTCGACGCGCTGGGCCGGCGCTTTCGCGACACGCGCCACGGCGGCTGGATCTACAGCGTCGACGCGCAGGGCGCGCCGCTCGACACGACCAAGGATCTCTATACGCACGCATTCATCGTGTTCGCGTGTGCCGCCTGGTATGCAGCATCGGGCGAAGCCGCTGCGCGTACGGTGGCAGAAGAAACCGCCGCGCTGATCCAGGACCGCTTCGCACCGCGCCACGGCGACGCGTTGCTCGATGCCGCCCGCCACGCCGATTTCTCGTCATCCGGCAGCGGCGCGCTGCAGAATCCGCTGATGCACCTGACCGAAGCGTGGCTCGCGGCCGCCGATGCGTTCGGCGACACCGCGTTCGACGATGCGCTCGCGCGCACCGCGCAGGCCGTCGAGCGCACGTTCGTCGACGCGGCGACCGGCTGCGTGGCCGAGCTGCCGCTCGGCGCGGCCGACAACCGTTTCGAACCCGGCCATCAGTTCGAATGGTTCTATCTGGTCGATGCGGCCGGTGCGCGGCTCGCGCAGACCGGGCTCCCCGCCGCGCTGTCGCGCGCGTTCGCGTTCGCCGAGCAATATGGCGTCAATCCGCGGACGGGCGGCGTCTGCGCGGCGCTCGATGCGCAAGGTGCGTGCGTCGACGGCACGCAGCGGATCTGGGCGCAGACGGAGTACCTGCGCGCGCTCGCGACGCACGGCGGCACGCCGGCCTCCGCGCCGCTCGCGCGGCAGATCGAGCGCTTCGCCGCGCGCTTCCTGCATCCGCGCGGCTGGTTCGAGTGCAAGACGGCCGACGGGCAGGTGTCGCGCGCCGACATGCCGTCGACGACGCCCTACCACCTCGCGACCGCCTACGCGGCGCTGCCGGCCGGTTCGTAACCCGTCCCGGCGAACGACGCCGCCGCGCGTTCATCGCGCGCGGCACGGCCATCGCCCAGTTCGAATACCGACACGGCCTGCATCAGGTGCGCGGTCTGGTCGTTCAGCGACGCGGCCGCCGCCGCGACTTCCTCGACCAGCGCCGCGTTCTGCTGCGTGAGCTGATCCATCTGCGTGACGGCCTGGTTCACCTGCTCGATCCCGACGCTCTGCTCGACCGACGCCGAGGTGATCTCGGACATCGTCTGCACGACGCGCGTGATCGACGTCGACACCGTCCGCATCGCTTCGCCGGCGCGCTCGACGAGCTCCGCGCCGCCGTTGATCTGCGCGACCGAATCCTCGATCAGCGCCTTGATCTCCTTCGCCGATTGCGCGCTGCGCTGCGCGAGCGAGCGCACTTCGCCCGCGACGACCGCAAAGCCGCGGCCCTGTTCGCCAGCCCGCGCGGCTTCCACGGCCGCGTTCAGCGCCAGGATGTTGGTCTGGAACGCGATGCCGTCGATCACCGAGATGATCTCCGCGATCCGCCCCGAGCTCTGCGCGATGCCGCGCATCCGGTCGATCACGCTGTCGACCACGCCGCCGCCGTGGCTCGTCGCCTCGAGCGCCGCGTCGGCCAGCGCGCTCGCCGCGCGTGCGCTGTCGGTGTTCTGACGGACGGTTGCCGTCAGCTCCTCCATGCTCGCGGCCGTTTCCTCGAGCGACGCGGCCTGGGTGCCGGTGCGCGCCGACAGGTCGGCGTTGCCGCCCGCGATCTCGCCCGCGCCCAGGTGGATCGCATCGGATGCCTGGCGCACCGTGCGCACGGTGCCCGCGATGCTCGTCTGCATCGTCGCGAGGCCGCGCAGCATCCGATCGATCTCGAACACGCCGCCTGCCCGCACGACTTCATCGAGCCGGCCCTGCGCGATCCGCTCGAAATGGCGGCCGGCTTCCTCCAGCGGCGCGACGACCGCGCGCCGCGCGGCCGCGTAGATCGCCGCGCTCGCCACGAGCATCGCCACCAGCAGCACGATGCCGACCGACTTGAACCACAGCATGCCGCCGTCGATCGTATCGAGCGCCGAGCGGCTCGATGTGCCGCCGTAGTCGGTGAAGCGGCGCAGCTCGGCGATATAGGCGTCCTGGATGCTCTGCGTCGGCTGGTCGAGGAATGCCTGGATGTTGTCGGCGTCGAGGAACTGCACGAGTTCGCCCAGCGCGCCGCGCAGCGCGCGATAGCGCTCGGTGAGCGCCGCGACGCGCGCGCGGTTGGTCTCGTCGACCGGCTGCACGGCCGTCAGCGCGGCGAACGCCTTGTCGGCTTCCGCGAGCGAAGCGCCGGCATGGCGGATGATGTCGTCCGGCTTCGGGCCGCCGCGCACCATCCGCGTGCCGGCGCGCGACAGGTTGATGCGCGCGTCGAGCAGCTGCTGGGTGGCCTGGCTCGCCGCGCCGACCTGCGTGATCGCGACGTTCGACAGGTCGTCGACGCCGCTGCGCGTCGACGTGAGCGCCCAGAAGCCGAGCGCCTCGATCGCGAACAGGAAAAGGCAGAACACGGTCAACACGCCGAGCAGACCCGACGCGAGCTTGATTTTTCCGAACATGGGGGAGATTCCTGGAAAGCGGACGATGAGGCAATGCCCCGGCATTAGCGGCATTTCTTCGTCGGACTTTAGGACCGGGAGACGGCAAAGTTCACGTTGCTCGTGCATTCCCGCGGAATCGCCGGCAAACCGGGGGATCTTCGATATTCGACGCAATAATCGCGTCGCATCGCGCCGGAATTTGCACGAAATGCGGACGAATTTCCTTGCTTATCCGCAGCCCCCTTCCTAGAGTTCAGCGCAAGCGGGCACTCATTGCGAAGGAAGTTCGATGACCGATATCACGGATCACGCGCGCGGCGCATTGCGCGCGCAACCGTTCAGCATGCTGCTGGGCACGGAGCTGATGCATATCGGCGACAACGAAGTGTCGCTGTGCCTGCCCGTGCGCGAGGAACTGCGGCAGCAACACGGGTTCGTGCACGGCGGCGTCATCAGCTACCTGGCGGACAACGCGCTGACGTTCGCCGGCGCGCTCGTGCTGGGCCCGCGCGTGATTACGGCCGAATACAAGATCAACTACCTGCGGCCGGCCGTGAACGGCACGCTCGTCGCGCGCGCGAAGCTCGTGTACGCGGGCCGGCACCAGGCGACCTGCCAGTGTCACGTGTTCGTCATCGACGGCGATCACGAACGGCTCGTCGCGATCGCGCAAGGCACGATCAACCGCGTCGGCGACGGGAAGATGCCGGATGCGCCGGAGGAGACGGCCTGAAGCGATTGTCGGCACGCCGAACGACGTGCGTGAACTCGAACCCAATCGCCGAGCATGGCAGCAAGACCGCACACCTGTACAGCGCGTCCCGCTCTAACGTTTCATCGCAGCAAGATAGACTGCATCGCGCTCACGTCGCCCGACTGCGACGACGAGAACGACGACTTCCGCATCGCGCACTTCGTAGACAAGCCGGTAACCGACGCTGCGCAGCTTGATCTTGTAGCGATCCGGGTGGCCATGCAGCTTGGCCGACGGGATGCGACGATTCTCGATCCGCTCGGCAAGCTTGGTCTTGAATTGATCGCGAGCAGTGCGATCGAGCTTCTTCCACTCCCTCAATGCAGGTTCGAGAAAGGCAAGCTCAAAGGTCATTCAGCTTGACCTTGACGACCTTCTCCTTGGCGCGCGAATCGGCCAACGCATTGTCTTCGATGTCTTCCAGACGTTCGACCATGGCTTCCCACGTCTTCGCCGGGATGCAATAGAACGCAGGCTCGTTGTGATTCAGAATCGCGACCGGAAACCCCTCTCCTGCCGCGACCGTCCCCATCGGGTTCCGTTTCAGCTCCGAAACGCTCGCGGTCACGCTGGCCAGAATGGTGTGAGGCATGTCGACTCCTTCTTCAACAAGGCATCGATTGTACTCTATTTGATGCAAAATTTAGCACCAAAATTAGCACCGTTTGAATTCGCCGTTACCGGGCTGAAACGCGGTTTCGCAAGCGCCAGACCGGAACGACTTGCACACTACGCCGGATCTGCCTCATCTCCCCCCAGCGGCAAAAAGCGCGGCGCCACCCGCGCCCGCACGTTCCCGTTCTCATCAGTTCGATAGATCCCGCGTGCGACGTTATGCGGATGCGCGACCGCGTCGGCCACGCTCAGCACCGGTGCAAAACACGCGTCGGTGCCTTCGAGCAGCGCGCGCCAGTGCGCGGACGGCTGCTGCGCGAACACGTCGGCGAAACGCGCCTTCAGCGCGGGCCAGCGTGCGCGGTCGTACTGCGACGCCGGATCGATGTCGGTCAGCCCGAGCCGCTCGACCAGCAGCGCATAGAACGGCGGTTCGAGCGCGCCGATCGTCACGCATTCGCCGTCCGCGCAGCGATACACGTCATAGAACGGCGCATCGTGGAAGAGGCTCGGCTGCGCGCCGTCGAGCTGACCGTTCGCACGCGCCCACAATGCAAGCGAACCGAGCATCGACACGATGTCGACGATCGCGCCGTCGACCACGCGCCCCGGCCCGCCGCCGCGCACATCGAACAGTGCGCAGACGATCCCGAACGCAAGCCCGAGCGCGCCGCCCGCATCACCGACGACGGTCGGCGGCAGGCCCGGCCGGCCGTCGTTCGGTGCCGACAGCGACAGCAGCCCCGTCAGCGCGACGTAGTTCAGGTCGTGCCCGGCCGCGGCCGCGAGCGGGCCGTGCTGACCCCAGCCCGTCATCCGCCCGTACACGAGCTTCGGGTGGCGGCGCGCGCAGTCATCGGGCCCGAGACCGAGCCGCTCCATCACGCCGGGTCGTAGGCCCTCGATCAGCGCATCGGCCTGCGCGATCAGGTCGAGCGCGGCCTCGCGGCCGGCCGGCGACTTCAGGTCGAGTTCGACGATCGTCTTGCCTGCGCGCAGCAGGTCGCCATCGCGGGCCTTCAATGCGTCCGGCGCGCTCGTGCGGCCGGCCGGTCGCGCGATCAGCGTGATCCGCGCGCCCATCCCGGCAAGCATCCAGCCCGCGAGCGGGCCGGGGCCGAGACCTTCGAATTCGACGATGTGGATGCCGGCGAGAGGGGAATGCATTGACATACGGGGCTCCTTGCACAGAGGCAAACCGGGCCGGGGGACGTAGTGGCGATATGCGGCCCACTTCCACTCGTTGACTTTCCGCCACGGTTCTGCCCGCGAAGGATCATTGCCGCGGCGTGCGCAATTTCATCGACGCATTGACCATACCGCCCCGGCGCATCAATTATCGACATTTCGCACCCCGATTCCATCCAATTTGATCCGAGGAAAATGAATGACCATCGCCAATAACGCGTTCTTCAAAATCCTGAAAATGCTCGACGGAATGAAGCAACTGCCCCCGCAAGCAATGCAAACTGCGTTCGACAAATGGGTGGCACGTATCGCAGCCGTATGCAGATGGACCGGGGTGGCGCTATTTGCGATCCTGCTGGGCTTCGCTGGGTGGGTCAAATTTGTCCACCCGATTCAAGGCGGCTGGCTCACAGTGGCTCTTTTCATTGGTATCGCCACGACGATCCTCGCGCTGCTATCACTCGTCGTCGACATTATTCCCGCCGCGGTGATGCTCGTCCGCTTCAAACACAATTCCCTGAAGCGATTGATTCTGGAGATCGAGCACGACTCCACGCAAGCAAGAAAGCTGCTGATATTCGATCGGCAAATGCTCGAAAGAACCGACGCATGGCTGTCCATCCAAATTGCGCGAATCAGGGATCGCCTCGGTTTCTTTCTGGGCGGCGCGGATAAGGTTGCCATTCTTGCACTCGGCAGCATGGGATGGGCAACGCTCAACACGCTCAAGAGCCTACAAAACACTTGGCAGCAGAACGCGTTTCTCTATGGTGCTGCTTTTCTCGGTGGCCTCGCGATCGGCGGAGTCATGTTGAACGTGATCGTCCAACGATACACCTACCAGCGCGACCTGCTTGCGCTGGCTCTCGACCTGATCGACCAGCACGACGAACTGGACCGCCGACGCCGACAACAGCGCGGCGGCCATGCCTAACGGTGTTGATGCCGTGGAGCTCTGATACCTGTCAGAACGCATCCCCCGGCACCCGCACCCAGCCTTCCATCAACACGCGCGCGCTGCGGCTCATGATCGCCTTGGTGACGGTCCACTCGCCGTTCTCCTGCTGCTGCGCTTCCGCGCCGACGCGCAGCGTGCCCGACGGATGCCCGAAGCGCACCGCGTTACGTTCGCCGCCGCCCGCCGCCAGGTTGACGAGCGTGCCGGGGATCGCCGCGGCCGTGCCGATCGCGACCGCCGCCGTGCCCATCATCGCGTGGTGCAGCTTGCCCATCGACATCGCGCGCACCAGCAGGTCGACGTCGCCCGCATTCACGCGCTTGCCGCTCGACGCGACGTAATCGGCCGGCTTCGCGACGAACGCGATCTTCGGCGTGTGCTGCCGCGTCGCGATTTCATCGAGCGTGTCGATCAGGCCCATGCGCAGCGCGCCGTGCGCGCGGATCGTCTCGAACTTCTCGAGCGCCTTCGCATCGCCGTTGATCGCGTCCTGCAGCTCGGTGCCCGTATAGCCGATCGCTTCCGCGTCGACGAAGATCGTCGGGATGCCCGCGTTGATCATCGTCGCCTTCAGCGTGCCGACACCCGGCACCGCGAGATCGTCGACGAGGTTGCCGGTCGGGAACATCGAGCCGCCCGCGCCTTCCTCCTCGGCGGCCGGGTCCATGAATTCGAGTTGCACTTCGGCGGCCGGGAACGTGACGCCGTCCAGTTCGAAGTCGCCCGTCTCCTGCACCGCGCCGTTCGTGATCGGCACGTGCGCCACGATCGTCTTGCCGATGTTCGCCTGCCAGATCCGCACGGTCGCGACGCCGTCGCGCGGCACGCGCGACGGATCGACGAGCCCGCCGCTGATCGCGAACGGGCCGACCGCCGCCGACAGGTTGCCGCAGTTGCCGGTCCAGTCGACGAACGCGCGGTCGATCGCAACCTGCCCGAACAGGTAGTCGACGTCGTGCCCCGGCCGCGTGCTCTTCGACACGATCACCGTCTTGCTGGTGGACGACGTCGCGCCGCCCATCCCGTCGATCTGCTTGCCGTACGGATCGGGGCTGCCGATCACGCGCAAGAGCAGCGCGTCGCGCGCGGCGCCCGGCGCCTGCGCGGCATCCGGCAGGTCCTGCAGCCTGAAGAACACGCCCTTGCTGGTGCCGCCGCGGATATAGGTCGCGGGAATCCTGATTTGAGGAATGTGAGCCATGTTTGCGTTATCCCTGTGTGCGCCGGTCAGGCTGCCTGCGATTCGAGGAAGTCCTGCGCGAAACGCTGCAGCACGCCGCCCGCTTCGTAGATCGACACTTCCTCCGCCGTATCGAGCCGGCACGTCATCGGCACCTCGACGCGCTCGCCGTTCCTGCGATGAATCACGAGCGTCAGGTCGGCACGCGGCGTACGCTCGCCGATCACGTCGAAGGTTTCGGTGCCGTCGATGCCGAGCGTCGTCCGGTTCGTGCCGGGCTTGAACTCGAGCGGCAGCACGCCCATCCCGATCAGGTTCGTGCGGTGGATCCGCTCGAAGCCTTCGGCGGCGATCGCCTCGACGCCCGCGAGCCGCACGCCCTTCGCGGCCCAGTCGCGCGACGAGCCCTGGCCGTAGTCGGCGCCGGCCACGACGATCAGCGGCTGCTTGCGATTCATGTACGTCTCGATCGCTTCCCACATCCGCATGACCTTGCCTTCCGGCTCGACGCGCGCGAGCGAGCCCTTCTTCACCGCGCCGTCGACCACCGCCATCTCGTTGATCAGCGTCGGGTTCGCGAAGGTCGCGCGCTGCGCGGTCAGGTGGTCTCCCCGGTGCGTCGCGTACGAGTTGAAGTCTTCTTCCGGCAGGCCCATCTTCGCGAGATATTCGCCGGCCGCGCTGTCCAGCAGGATCGCGTTCGACGGCGACAGGTGGTCGGTCGTGATGTTGTCGCCGAGCACCGCGAGCGGGCGCATGCCCTGCAGCGTGCGTTCGCCGGCCAGCGCGCCTTCCCAGTACGGCGGGCGGCGGATGTACGTGCTCTGCGGGCGCCAGTCGTACAGCGGCGCCGCGCGCTCGCCCGCATCGGCGCTGCGCGCGAACATCGGCTCGTAGACCTTGCGGAACTGCTCGGGCTTCACGCTCGACGCGACGATCGCGTCGATCTCCTCGTCGGTCGGCCAGATGTCCTTCAGCGTGACGGGCTTGCCGTCCTGATCGTGGCCGAGCACGTCCTTCTCGATGTCGAAGCGGATCGTGCCGGCGATCGCATACGCGACGACGAGCGGCGGCGACGCGAGGAACGCCTGCTTCGCATACGGGTGGATGCGGCCGTCGAAGTTGCGGTTGCCGGACAACACGGCCGTCGCGTACAGGTCGCGATCGACGATCTCCTGCTGGATCTTCGGGTCGAGCGCACCCGACATCCCGTTGCAGGTCGTGCACGCGAACGCGACGATGCCGAAGCCGAGCTTCTCGAGTTCGGGCAGCAGGTTCGCTTCTTCCAGGTACAGCTCGACCGCCTTCGAGCCGGGCGCGAGCGAGCTCTTCACCCACGGCTTGCGCGTGAGGCCGCGCGCATTCGCGTTGCGCGCGAGCAGGGCCGCGGCGATCACGTTGCGCGGGTTGCTGGTGTTCGTGCAGCTCGTGATCGCGGCGATGATCACCGCGCCGTCGGGCATCTCGCCCGCCTTCTCTTCCCACTGGCCGGCGATCCCGCGCGCGGCGAGGTCGGACGTCGGCAGCCGCTTGTGCGGGTTCGACGGGCCGGCCATGTTGCGCACCACGCTCGACAGGTCGAACGTCAGCGTGCGCTCGTACTGCGCATCGTTCAGCGTATCGGCCCACAGGCCCGCCGCCTTCGCGTAGGTCTCGACGAGCTTCACCTGCTCGTCGCTGCGGCCGGTGAGGCGCAGGTAGTCGGTCGTCTGGCCGTCGATGAAGAACATCGCGGCCGTCGCGCCGTATTCGGGCGCCATGTTCGAGATCGTCGCGCGATCGCCGAGCGTGAGGCTCGCCGCGCCTTCGCCACGGAATTCCAGATACGCGCCGACCACCTTTTCCTTGCGCAGGAACTCGGTCAGCGCGAGCACGATGTCGGTCGCGGTGATGCCGGGCTGGCGCTTGCCGGTCAGCTCGACGCCGACGATGTCGGGCAGGCGCATCCACGACGCGCGGCCCAGCATCACGTTTTCCGCTTCGAGCCCGCCGACGCCGATCGCGATCACGCCGAGCGCGTCGACGTGCGGCGTGTGGCTGTCGGTGCCGACGCAGGTGTCCGGGTACGCGACGCCGTCCTGCGCCTGGATCACCGGCGACATCTTCTCGAGGTTGATCTGGTGCATGATGCCGTTGCCCGGCGGGATCACGTCGACGTTCTCGAACGCCTTCTTCGTCCACTCGATGAAGTGGAAGCGATCCTCGTTGCGGCGATCCTCGATCGCGCGGTTCTTCGCGAACGCGTCCGGATCGAAGCCGCCGCACTCGACGGCGAGCGAGTGGTCGACGATCAGCTGCACGGGCACGACCGGGTTCACCTTCGCCGGGTCGCCGCCGCCATCGGCGATCGCGTCGCGCAGGCCCGCGAGGTCGACGAGCGCCGTCTGCCCGAGGATGTCGTGGCACACGACCCGCGCCGGGAACCACGGGAAGTCGCGTTCGCGCTTGCGCTCGATGATCTGCTTCAGCGAATCGGCGAGGATCGCCGGATCGCAACGGCGCACGAGGTTTTCGGCGAGCACGCGCGACGTGTACGGCAGCGTGTCGTACGCGCCGGGCGCGATCGCGTCGACCGCGGCGCGCGCGTCGAAATAGTCCAGCGACGTGCCGGGCAGGGGTTTGCGGTTGGCGGTATTCATGATGTGGGGCGGAATTCGGGGTAAGACGTTCCGCGCGCGCCGGCGGCCCGCATCACGGGCACCGGCGCGCGCGGCGGGCGTTTCAGCGCTTCTCGATCGGCACGAACTGCAGGTCTTCCGGACCGGTGTAGTTCGCGCTCGGGCGGATGATCTTGTTGTCGATGCGCTGCTCGATGATGTGCGCGCTCCAGCCCGACGTGCGCGAAATCACGAACAGCGGCGTGAACATCGCGGTCGGCACGCCCATCATGTGATACGACACCGCGCTGAACCAGTCGAGGTTCGGGAACATCTTCTTCGCTTCCCACATCACCGATTCGAGGCGCTCGGCGATGTTGTACAGCTTCAGGTCGCCCGCTTCCTTCGACAGCTTGTGCGCGACGCCCTTGATCACCTTGTTGCGCGGATCGGAGATCGTGTAGACCGGGTGGCCGAAGCCGATCACGACTTCCTTGTTCTCGACGCGGCGGCGGATGTCGGCTTCGGCGTCGTCCGGCGAGCTGTAGCGGCTCTGGATTTCATACGCGACTTCGTTCGCGCCGCCGTGCTTCGGCCCGCGCAGCGCGCCGATCGCGCCGGTGATCGCCGAGTAGATGTCCGAGCCCGTGCCCGCGATCACGCGGCCGGTGAACGTCGACGCGTTGAATTCGTGCTCCGCGTACAGGATCAGCGACGTGTGCATCGCCTCGACCCACGACTTCGACGGCGTCTTGCCGTGCAGCAGGTGCAGGAAGTGGCCGCCGATCGAGTCGTCGTCGGTTTCGGTCTCGATGCGCTTGCCGTTGTGCGAGAAGTGATACCAGTACAGCAGCATCGAGCCGAGCGATGCCATCAGGCGATCGGCGATGTCGCGCGCGCCCGGCAGGTTGTGGTCGTCCTTCTCCGGCAGCACGGTGCCGAGCACCGACACGCCCGTGCGCATCACGTCCATCGGGTGAGCCGACGCCGGGATCTGCTCGAGCGCGGCCTTCAGCGCGTTCGGCAGGCCGCGCAGCGCACGCAGCTTGGTCTTGTACGCAGCCAGTTCGGTCAGGTTCGGCAGCGTGCCGTGAACGAGCAGGTGCGCGATTTCCTCGAATTCGCACGACTCGGCGACGTCGAGAATGTCGTAGCCGCGATAGTGCAGGTCGTTGCCGGTCTTGCCGACCGTGCACAGCGCCGTGTTGCCGGCCGTCACGCCCGACAGCGCCACCGACTTCTTCGGCTTGAATGCGCCTGCGGCGGCCGGTGCTGCTGCGTCTTTCGTCTCGCTCATGTTTCCGTTCTCCAATGTATATCGGGGGTGTCATGTCCGCCGGGCGCGGCACGGGTGCGCGCGGCCCGGTTTCATGCAAGTCGTTCCGGGAATCGTGCCCGGCGCGCGGGCGCGTTACTTCTTGCCCTGCGCGAACAGCTCGTCGAGCTTGCGCTCGTATTCGTGATAACCGAGGAAGTCGTACAGCTCGGCGCGCGTCTGCATCGTCGGCACGGCCGCCTTCTGCGTGCCGTCGCGACGCACCGTCTCGTAGAAATTCAGCGCGGCCTTGTTCATCGCGCGATACGCGCCGCAGCAGTACAGCGCGATGTCGACGTTCGCCTCGCGCAGTTCGTCGGTGGTGAAGAACGGCGTCGAACCGAACTCGGTCAGGTTCGCGAGGATCGGCACCTTCACGGCCGCCTTGAAGCGGCGATAGTCGTCGAGCGTCTTCATCGCTTCCGGGAAGATCATGTCCGCGCCGGCTTCGACGTAAGCCACCGCGCGCTCGATCGCCGAGTCGATCCCTTCGGCCGCGGCCGCGTCGGTGCGCGCCATGATCACGAACTGGTCGTCGGTGCGGGCATCGACCGCGGCCTTGATGCGGTCGGCCATTTCGTCGGTCGGCACGACTTCCTTGCCCGGACGGTGGCCGCAGCGCTTCTGGCCGACCTGGTCTTCCATGTGCACGGCCGCGACGCCGGCCTTGATGAACGAGCGCACCGTGCGCCCGATGTTGAACGCGCCGCCCCAGCCCGTGTCGATGTCGACCAGCAACGGCAGGTCGGTCGCGTTGGTGATCCGGTTCGCGTCGATCAGCACGTCTTCCATCGTGCTGATGCCGAGGTCGGGGATCCCGAGCGAGTTCGCGGCGACGCC
The DNA here is from genome assembly GCF_001043615.1 of Burkholderia sp. LK4. Taxonomy (NCBI): domain Bacteria; kingdom Pseudomonadati; phylum Pseudomonadota; class Betaproteobacteria; order Burkholderiales; family Burkholderiaceae; genus Burkholderia; species Burkholderia sp. LK4. Next base: position 83,466 of record NZ_LDUL01000026.1, on the reverse strand, counting down.
GCCGCCCGACAGGTACACGGCCTTGAAGCCGACGGCCTGCGCCATCTTGGCCGCGTACGCGGTGATCGCGCCGACCACCTGCAGCGGCTGCTCGGCCGCGACTGCCGCGCGGAATTTCGCGCCGGCGCTCTGAAGATGCGTGTTGCTCATGAACGGCCTCCTGATGGAATGCCTGATAACAGCAAGGACCGGGCCAGCTCGCGGAATGTCGCTAACCCACTGATTCTTAAGCAACCGGCACGGGCGATGCGGCACCCGGCGATTTCAATTCAGCAATTTCAAGTTTCAAAAATGAAATCGCGCGCGCATAATCGACCGTCATGGACCTCTCCTCGACCAAGCCCGTCGGCCCGGCGGATCGCGCGGCACGCCCGCGCATCTGGGCGATGGGCATCAGCCGCCTGCGCGAACTCTTTCGCGAGATCGCCGGCGAATTCGACGAACGCGCCGACGTGCGCATCGTGACGCGCGCCTATGAGGATGCGCTCAGCGCGATCGCCGAGGCCGGCACCGCGCGGCCCGACGTGATCGTCGCGGCCGGCTCGAACGGCGGCTTCCTGAAGACGCGTGCGCAGGTGCCCGTGGTGGTCGTGTCGCCGACCGGCTTCGACGTGATGCAGGCGCTCGCGCGCGCCCGGCGCGACGCGTCGCGGATCGCGCTCGTCAGCGCCGGCGAAACGCCGCCCGAAGTGCGCCGTTTCGTCGCCGCATACGGCCTCGACGTGCAGTTTGCGTCATATCAGACCGCGCAGGAAGCGGAAGCCTGCGTGCACGAGCTGCGCGACCGCGGCATCGAGACGATCGTCGGCCCCGGCCTCGTCACCGATCTCGCCGCCAGCGCCGGCATGGGCGCGGTGTTCCTGTATTCGCACGCGTCGGTGCGCAAGGCCGTCGATACGGCGCTCGAAGTCGCGTACGCGACGCATGCCGAGGCGTTCCGCCGCCAGCGGCTCGACAACCTGCTCCAGCACCTGCGCGACGGCGTGGTCGCGCTCGACGCGCGCGGCCGCGTGGAGGCGATCAACGAGCGGCTTGCGTCGGCGCTCGGGGTCGAACCCGCGGCGGCCGTCGGCCGCGCGCTCGTCGACCTGCGCCCCGAGTTGCGCACGCTGCGCGGCGAGGACGGCGACGCGCTCGCGACCGTGCGCGGCGTGCGCTACGTCGTGCATCGCGGGCCGCTGGTCGATCGCGGCGTCACGTCGGGCAGCGTGCTGACGTTCCAGGAATCGCGCGCGGTCGAACGCCTCGACCGCGCACTGCGTTCGCAGCCCACCACGCAGCAGTTCGCGGCGCGCTACGCGCTCGACGACGTGGTCGGCGCATCGGCGCCGATGGCGCGCGTGCGCGATCTCGTGCGCCGCTACGCGAAATCCGACGCGACCGTGCTCGTGCTCGGCGAAAGCGGCACCGGCAAGGAAATGATCGCGCAGAGCCTGCACGCGCTGTCCGCGCGGCGCAGCTACCCGTTCGTCGCGGTCAATTGCGGCGCATTTCCGGAAGCGCTGCTCGAAAGCGAGCTGTTCGGCTATGAGGAAGGCGCGTTCACCGGTGCGCGACGCGGCGGCAAGACCGGCCTGTTCGAAGCCGCACACCGCGGCACGCTGTTTCTCGACGAGATCGGCGAGATGCCGCCGTCGCTGCAGAGCCGGCTGCTGCGCGTGCTGCAGGAGCGCGAGGTGATCCGCCTCGGCTCGACCGAGCCGATCCGCATCGACGTGCGCGTGATCGCCGCGACGCACCGTCCGCTGCTCGCCGCCGTCGAGGCCGGCACGTTCCGCGCGGATCTCTATTACCGGCTCAACATCCTGAACGTCGGCCTGCCGCCGCTGCGCGAGCGCGCCGCCGACATCCCGGCGCTCGCGGCCACGCTGCTCGTACAGGCCGCACGACGCGAATCGCGGCTCGCCGAGCGCCTGCGCGACGCCGACGATGCCGCACGCGTGCTCGGCGCGACGCAGGCCGTGCTCGCGCGCTACCGGTGGCCCGGCAACGTGCGCGAACTGCAGAACGTGATCGAGCGGATCGCGGTGGAGCTGGCCGAGGAAGCCGACGAAAACGATCCGGCCGCCGCCTGTGGCACGCTCGATCCCGACGCGCTGCAGGCGATCGCGCCCGAGCTGTTCGCCGCGCCGCCCGACGCGGCCGACGCCGACGATGCGCAGACGCTGCACGCACGCCGCCGTCGCGCGGAAGCCGACGAGATCCGCGCGGTACTCGACGCGTGCGGCGGCGACCGCGATCGCGCATGCGCGATGCTCGGCATCAGCAAGACGACGCTGTGGCGGAAGTTGTCGGTGAAATAGGCAGGCCGGATGCGGCGCGCCGGCGCGCGCCTGCGTAACGAGGAACGTCAGTCGACCTTGTGATAGTGGCGATACGCCTTCGCGCGATTGCCGCACGACGACATCGAACACCAGCGGCGGCTGCCGTTCTTGCTGTCGTCGATGAACAGCCACTGGCAGGCGTCGTTCGCGCAACGCTTGACCTTCGCGAGCCGCGCTCCGCCAAGCAGGTCGATCGCCGACCACAGTACCGGGCTCAGCAGCGCCTCGAGCGTGGCGCCCGCGCCGCCGATCCGCCACGCATAGGCGCCGTCGATGCGCGCCAGCGCAACGCGCGGCGCCGCTTCCACCAGGAAGCCGCCGAGCAGCGCCAGATCGTCGGCGTGCGGCTCGCGCTGCTCGGCCTGCGCATGAAACAACCGATAAAGCGCCTCGCGCAGTGCGAGCGCGCGCGCGAGCATCGCCGGCTCGTCATCCTTGCCCCGCACCCGACACGCGTCGGCCAGGCCGGCCGGTACGCCCGCCTGCTCGCGGCACCACGTCAACAGGTCGTCCAGCGTCCCGAAGGTCTCCGTCGGCGTGTCGGCGCCGCGCCAATACAGCGTATTCGCGAAATCGATGCTCAGCGTTTCCGGCAGCGCCGGAATCAGGCAGTCCGTCGTAACGGAAGGTTGCGTTTTGCTCATGACGCGATCGTATCTAACCAGCATGCCGGTTGACAAGCATCCGGACGCTTTCTAACATAACCGGCATGGTGGTTAAAAACCGGTTGGCCGCACTGCGCCCTTTCAGTTCAAGGAGACACAGATGATCGATCGCCTTTTCTTCAGCGTTATCCACAACGACCGCAGCCGGGTGTTCGACGACAGCGCACCCGGCGCGCTCCGCTACAAGCGGCTGGCATGGTGCTTGTAGGCAGGTTTGCCGTACTGATGTCCCCTCTTCAGTTCAAGGAGCCCACAGATGATCGATCACCTTTCCTTCGGCGTCGCCCACATCGGCCGCAGCCGGACGTTCTACGACAGCACGCTCGGCGCGCTCGGCTACAAGCGGCTGTATAGCGACGACGGCTCGATCGGGTACGGCGAGACCGAGCCGGTGCTGTGGCTGCAGCATGCGGCTCGCCCCATCGCCGCCGATCCCGACTCCGGGCTGCACCTGTCGTTCAAGGCCGCGTCGCCCGTCGAGGTCGACGCGTTCTACCGCGCCGCGCTCGAGCACGGCGGCCAGGACAACGGCGGGCCCGGCAAGCGCGAGCACTACGGCCCCGGCTATTACGCGGCGTTCGTCGTCGATCCCGACGGATATCGGCTCGAAGCCCATTGCGAGCTGGACAACGTCGTCTGATCCGGTTCGCACCGACGCGGGTGAACGACAAGGGCCCGATTCCGCCTCGCGCGGAATCGGGCCCTTGTCCTTGTTTTTGCTGCATCGAGGTTCGGTCGCGACGCTCGCCGCAGGCAAGCACGCCGATGCCGGGCGGCGCGACCGGCTCGCGGCTGATTGCCCCGCGATCCGCCCGCACCGGGCACGCGCTTACTGCGCGTTGCGCGTGCTCTGCAACTGCTCGCCGAGCCCGTCGATCCCGAGGCGTACCTTCTGGCCGGCCTTCAGGAACACCGGCGACGGCTTGATGCCCATCCCGACGCCCGGCGGCGTGCCCGTCGTGATCACGTCGCCCGGCTGCAGCGTCATGCAGCTCGACAGATAGGCGATCAGCTGCGCGACGGTGAACACCATCGTGCGCGTGTTGCCGTTCTGATAACGGTGGCCGTCGACTTCGAGCCACAGGTCGAGACGCTGCGGATCGGGCACCTCGTCACGCGTGACGACCCACGGACCGATCGGGCCGAACGTGTCGAAGCCCTTGCCTTTGTCCCACTGGCCGCCGCGCTCGATCTGCCATTCGCGCTCCGACACGTCGTTGACGACGCAGTAGCCCGCGACGTAATCGAGCGCGCGCGCTTCGTCGACGTCCTTGCAGGTCGCACCGATCACGACGCCCAGCTCGACTTCCCAGTCCGTCTTGACCGAACCCTTCGGGATGTCGATGCCGTCGTTCGGGCCGCAGATCGAGCTCGTCCACTTGCCGAACACGACGGGCTCCTTCGGCACCGGCATGCCGGCTTCGGCCGCGTGATCGGCGTAGTTCAGGCCGATGCCGATGAACTTGCCGACGTGGCCGACGCACGCGCCGATGCGCGGCTCGCCCGACACGAGCGGCAGCGTGGCCGGATCGATTGCACGCAGACGCGCGAGACCCGCGTCGGACAGCACATCGCCGGACAGATCCGGCACATGCGCCGACAGGTCGCGAATCCGGCCGTCCGCGTCGAGAATACCGGGCTTTTCCTGGCCGGACGGGCCATAGCGAAGCAGTTTCATCGTGCTCAACCTCTGTTGTCGAATGGGACAGGATACCGGCGAACGCGGCCCTTCGCGGCCACGTGCCGGACTGATTGTCGATCGTCGATTGCGCGCGTCGGCGCCGCATCCGGCATGCCGTTCGACGCGCGAGGGTCGCGCGGGCGCAGCGATCGTGGCGCCACACGGAAGTATGGCGCGCATCGAACGGGCGGCCGCCGGTCTGCGCATCGGCGACGACGGCCCGGCACCCGCGCCATGGCCCGGCCCGTACCGGCCGGCGTCACGCGCGGCCGCACCGTCGCTGGCCCGCCAGTCTTTGTACCATCGGCCGCGCGCGATGAAATGACGCGCGACGGATACCGACTATTGGTGCCCCCGCGGGCGCTGCGGCGCAGCATCGCGGACGGCGCCGCCGCCCGAGTTCCTTTCGAATACCTTGAACCGGTGCCACCTGTCATGAATACCGGGTATTCGGGGCTTCCCTGTCATCCTGAAAACGAATTGATCCGTTCTTGTCAGGTAACGATCGGTAAAAAGACGCTGCATTGCACACTAATTGTTTGTTGTTAAGCTCGAACGGATGGCGTGCGTCGCCACACGCGAGCCCGACACAGGCGAAGTGCAGAATCGGTCAGCGTGCGTCGCCAATCGATCGACAGTCATCCCCCAACCTCACACCGACAATGCAAACAACCAACGACCTGCTTCCCGGCTGCGACGCACGGGAATCGATGGGCGCAATCGACCGTTATCGCGCACCCGCGCTCGACAAGGGTCTCGACATCCTCGAACTCCTGTCGGAGCAGAAAGAAGGCCTCACCCGCACCGAAATCACGAAGGAACTCGGCCGCAACGCGAGCGAGATCTACCGGATGCTCGAACGCCTCGTCGCGCGCCGCTACGTGATGCGCTCGACCGGCGGCGACCGCTATACGCTCAGCCTCAAGCTGTTCTCGCTCGCGCACCGGCATCCGCCGATGAGCCGGCTGATCGCCGAGGCGCTGCCGCCGATGCAGCGCTTCGCCGATTCCTCCGAACAATCGTGCCACCTGTCCGTCTACGATCGCGGCAACCTGCTCGTGATCGCGCAAGTCGACGGGCCCGGCCCGTGGGGGGTGTCGGTCCGGCTCGGCTCGCGCATCGGGCTCGCCGATACGGCATCGGGGCGGGTCATGCTGTCGTTCCAGGGCGCCGAGCAGCGCGCGCACATGCTCGCGGAGCACCGCAAGGTCAAGGGCGAAGCGCCGCTGAACGAGCAGGAACTCGCGTACGCGTGCCAGTCCATCCGGCAGGCCGGCTACCTGCGCCAGGACAGCCGCCAGGCATACGGCGTGACCGACCTGACCGCGCCGATCCTCGGGCCGTCCGGGCATGCGATCGCGGTGCTGACCTGCCCGTACATGCGCCGGATCGATGCGCACATGGCGCCGTCGGTCGACGCGGTCGTCGAAGGGTTGCGCGAAACGGCCGCCCATCTGTCGATGTGCCGCACCGAAACCTGCTGACATAGCTGAGCCTGCCGACACGCAGGCTCGGCGGAACGCACCGGGTACGGCGCGATCGCGCCGATCCCGGCCGCCCGCGATCACGCCGGTGCGAAGCGCGAAGCGCGAGGCGCGACGGACGGTGCCATATCGTGCGTCCACGGCGCTACGCTAAAATAGCGGCCCTCTCAAAAACTACGGCGGCCGGTTGTCGCGGCCGTCGTGTCCGATGGATGTCATGGCCAAACTTCTGAACGATCAAGAATTCCAGCGTTTCTCCGAACTTCAGCAGAAGCAGGCAAGCTTCACGATCACGCCCGAGGAGGCGGACGAACTGCGCGATATCGTCGCGCGCGCGCAGAAGAAGCGCGACGATCGTGCCGCCGCGATGCAGGCGATCGAGAACTACATCGAGCAGTTCGACATCACGCCCGACGAGCTCTTCTCGCCCGAGCAGATCGGCGACGCGGCCCGCACCTACGGGCTCATCACGGCGACCAAGAAGGAACGCACGCTGCCGCCGACGATCACGTTCAACGGCAAGCCGTACCAATGGACCAAGACGCTTCCGGACGACGTGCGCGGCGCGCTGTTCGAAGCATTCACGTCCGGCGAATCGGTCAAGCGCTTCATCGCGATGCCGAAGGACATCGCGCGCTGCGCGCTGACGATCGCCCGCCTCGAGCGCGAAACCGGCGCCGTCTATGCCGATCCGCACCTCGAGGAACTCGCGATTTCGCGTGACCAGGTGAACGACGCGGCGGCGAAACTCGCTGCCTGAATGTAAGCGCGGGCACGGTTCATGCGTGCCCGCGCCCTGCATGACGCCGACCTTGGCCGGCGTTGCGCTTGCGCTAGCCGTGCGTCCGGACACTCCCGAAAAGTCTCACCTTGGCGTCCCGCAAGCGCTCACCCACCCCTCCCGAAAAAGCTCACCAAGGCTCCCGGAAACCCTCACCGAAGCCTCCCGGATGTGCTCACCGACACGTCCCGCAGCCCCTCACCGATGCGCCCCGGAAAGGCTCACCGACACCTCCCGCAGGTACTCACCGGCCACTCCCGGGAAGGCTCACCGAATGCTCCCGTATCGGCTCACCTCGACCATCCCGGAGAAGCTCACCGGCGGCTCCCGAAAAATCTCACCTTTTGGGCAGGCTCGAATTTTCGAGGCTGAAATACGGCGGCAAATACGTGTGGGTACCTCGCGGAAAACTGCGCTGCGGGACCGATATCGCGGTAAACGAAACGCGTCTCGCGATGCCTGCCGGATGCGCGTCGTTGTTTCCATCGCGAACAGGCAGCGACACGTTCGCCGTCGTTTCGCTCGCGAGACCGGTTCGAATGCCCGGCATTCGTGACCGGAAACATCCGCAACGTGCCGGGAAGCCGGGGACATCGACGGCATATGGCGTCCGTACGCGCCGAACCGCCGACGGACGCTACGGCTGCAGCTTCATCCTGAAGCCGACGACGCCCGGCTCCTCCGTCGTCGACACGGCGAAACCGCACGACTTCGCAAGCGCGATCATCGCCGAGTTCTCGCGCAGCGCCTCGCCGATCATCCATGCGGTTCCGCGCGAACGCGCGTAGTCGATGATCCGGTTCATCATCAGCCGGCCAAGCCCCTTGCCCTTCTGGTCGGGTCGTACCGCGATCGCGAACTCCGCCGTCTCGTTGTCGGGATCGGCCACCGCGCGCGCCACCGCGAGCGTGTGGTCGCGCCCGGACACGTCGGTGAACGACACGATGAAGGCCATCTCACGGTCGTAATCGATCTGCGTCATGCGCGCCACCTGCGAATGATCGAAGCTGCGCACCGCACCGAAGAATCGCATCCGCAGATCGTCCGGCGTCATCGCGCCGAGCAGCTCGTTGTGCGCGGCCTCGTCTTCCGGACGGATCGGGCGGATCGTCACGGTCTCGCCGCGCCACTCGAGCGTCTGTTCGAGGTGGCGCGGATACGGCATGATCGCGAGCCGGCTGCGGCCCGTGGCCAGCGTGATACGCGGTGCGATCACTTGAGCACGGTCGGACAGCACGCGCAGCGTGACCGACATCGCAACGACTTCACGCACGTCGCAGACGACCTGCGACAGCGCCGTCAATGCGTCGAGCGTCGGCTCGACGGGTGTGCGGCGTGCATACGGCGAGCGCTCCATCACCGCGCGGGCGAGCACGGTGTTCAGCGGCGGCAGGCCATAGACGACGAACGGCGCCGATACGCCGTCCGCGGGCGGCACGGCATAGCGAAACACCGGGCCGAAGTTCGCATCGTCGTACATGTCGACCGTGACATCGACGACTTTCGTGCCGGCCGGCTCGGCGGCCTGCTCGCCCTGCAGGCCGAAACGGGACAGCCAGCCCAGCGCGGCTTCGCCGGTCAGCTCATGCTCGCCGGCTTCAACCATCCGGCGCGCGTCGGCCTGTGCGGATGCAACGCACTCGGCCGGCTGCAGCGGCGTGCCCTCGGGCGTTTGCATCAGCAGTTGCCGCCCGAGGTTGTAGTCGACGAGACGCGCATACGCGCGTGCGAGCCGCTGCGGCGTGGTGTGCACGGGAATGCCGTTCGCATGCAATGCATCGCGCGTCGCCGCGTCGACCGCGCCGAAGAAACACGCGAGGATGCCGCGATGCGCGTGCTGCCGCGCTTCGATCAGCGTGTGCGCAACCGCATCGGCCGGCGCGCTGTGGGAAGTCGAATGGACGACGAACAGCGTGCCCGTTTGCGGGAACGGCGCGAGCGCCTTGACCGCCGCGGCAAAATGCTCGGGCCGCGCATCGTCGCCCAGCGTCAGCGGATTGCCGGGCGACGCGAGATGCGGCAGCGCGGCCGAGACGGCCGACGTGGCGGCGGGCGGCCAGGCGGCCAGTACGTCGCGCACGTCGGACACCGCGTCGACCGCGAGTTTCGCGACCCCCGCATCGCTCGTCACGAGCGTGGCCGCGCCGCGCGCCGTGACGCGGCCGACGCCGAGCGTCTCGATCTCGTCGAGCAGATCGTCGAGCGCATCGACCCGCACCATCCCCGCACGCTGGAACGCCGCCGTATAGAGCGCGTCGCCGGGATCGGCACGCCCGGTGCGCAATGCGAGCACCGGCTTGTTGCGCGCGGCCGCGCGGGCGGCAGACATGAACTTGCGCGCCGCGCGCACGGTATCGAGTTCGAGCAGGATCGCGCGCGTGCCGGGGTCGCTCGCGAGATAGTCAAGCACGTCGCCCGCATCGACGTCGGACTCGCCGCCGAGCGCGACGACATGCGAAAACCCGAGGCCCCGTGCGTCGGCCCAGCCGAGCACCGCGTTCGTCAGCGCGTTCGATTGCGACACCCACGCGACACCGCCCGATCGCGCCGTATAGGCCGGTGCGCCGAAATGGGCATGCCGTGCGGGCGACAGCACGCCGAGGCTGCCCGGCCCGACGATACGGAGCACGAACGGCTTCGCCGCCTTCAGTGTGCGATCGAGCGCGGCGCGATCGGCATCCGTGCGCGCCTCGCCGACGATCACCGCCACGCGCGTGCCGAGCTCGCCGAGCTTGCGCACGATGCCGGCCCAGGTCGCGGGCGGCGTGCAAATCACGGCCACCGACGGCGGTGCGGGCAACCGGTCGACATCGGCAACGACCGCATGCCCGTGCAGGTCACGATACTTCGGATTGACGGGCCACACGGGCCCCTGGAACGCGCCGTCGAGCACGCGCGACCACACCATCGCGCCGATACTGCCCGCGCGCGACGACGCGCCGACGACCGCAACGGACTTGGGCTGGAACAACGCATCGAGATGGCGAACGGTCACATCGGCTCCCTGCGGTAACGAAAGACGACCGATCGGCATGCGGCACGGACAGGCCGTACACCGATCGACGCGAACCCCAAGCATAGGCGAAGCGCATGCGGCTGCCTATATGCCGGACGGCCGACTATTCGACAGACGTCAACGCACGCACCATGGGCCTGTGACACGGGCACGAAAGCCGTCGCCGCACGCCGGGCGTCCACATTCGCTCGACGCGGGCGGCGTTCGCATTCGGCGCGCCGCTGTGTCCGCTTCGTCAAAGGTGAGGATTTACAGGAGCTATGGTGAGTAAATTCGGGAATTGCACGGCGCGACGCGCAAACACGCGAAAGGTGATCGGAATTCGCGGCGCGCGTGCACCGCGAGAATGGCGCGGGCCAATGCGGATATGCCGTGAAATTGCGGCGCTGTTTACCGAAAATCGCCGCGATATGCAGCCGAATCGCAGCGAATTCGCAAAACGAGATCCGTTAATTGCGCGGCATCGCAGTTCAATACGCCGTCGGGAATCGCGCCGGAATGCACAAAAACAAAACGGTGCGACGGCCGCATGGCCGTTCGCACCGTCGGTCGGCACGCGAAAGGTGAGAATTTTCGGGAGTCAGTCCTTGATCAGGAAACGCGCGCGATTCTTGCCGAGCCACGTCGGCGAGCGTCCACGGCCACTCCACGTTTCACCCGTCTTCGGGTTCAGGTACTTCGGCGGCGACGTACGCTTCGGCTTCGCGGCGGCAGCGGCCGTCCCTGCCGCACGGAACCCGAGCTCTTCCGGCGTAATGTCGTATTCCTCGATTTTCGCGCGGATATCGGCAATCGCATCGGCAATCGCCTTTTCGCGTTCCTTGTCGATCTTTTGCTGAAGCCGTTCGAGCTGCGCGGTCAGTTGCCTGTAGGTCGCCATATGGATGGGACTCCGTGAGTGTTATTCGTGAAAAATAGGTGACTCTCAGCAAACAGAAAAGCGCTTCGCCCGATCGTGGTCTCCTCAGCCGGTTATCTCGAGGTCAATAACCGCTCTTTTTCTTGCACGCGAAGAGAAGATTTCGCGTGGCGTCATCGCTCGATTGCTGAAGCACTTCGAAATCCCCGTTGCAGATCGCCCGGGCGTTGTCCGTGCAATTGCTCCAGTCGCTGCCGGTGCATTGCACCTGGGTAGTCGGACGCCCGTCCGAAGTGAACAGCGGCGCGCTGCCGCCACACCCGCCGAGCCCGGCAACCAGACCCAGCACAACGGCCGCCCGAGGCCACCGACAGACCGACGCAAGCATGTGTTTCATTGTTCTTCCCGTCAACCTTTTTTTGAATGTCGCGAGTATGCCATGCGCGGCCCTTTCTCCGTCAGTCCGGCGTGCGCCCGGGTTGCCCTCGCGCCTTGTACGGCAAGCGCTTGCGCGGATCGTCGGTGATGCGAACGAACACCTGCTCGACGTCCGGAATCGCCTCGAGCTCACGTTGCAATGCCTGCCGGTCGAACGCCGTATCGGCACATCCTTCGACGTAGATGAAACGCCGCTGCACCGTGATCCACAGGCTCGTGCCATGCAGTCGATCGGAGCCGGCGAAGTGCGCCTTCACGGCGTCGGCGATCGGTGCGTCATACATGTAGGAGTTCGGCTTCGTGCAGCGGTGCGCGAGCCAGCACGTGGTGCCGCGTTCGGCACGGTAATGCGCGTCGTCCGTCATCTCGGCCCGGGTCATCCACGGGCCGAGCGGCAACGGGCATTCGGCTACGTCCCGCGACAGCGCGATGAACGGATCGTTGTACCAGTTGCGCCGTGCCTCGGGGGCGTCGGCGTCGCCAGACTGCGCGAGCGCGGCGCTCGCCAGCAACAGCGCCAGCCATCCTGCGATGCCGATCCGTTTCATCGTGATCTCCTGTTCGATGCCGCACGTCCGGCCGCATCGGCCTTGCCGATCGGCCTACCGGTCGATGCCCAGCGCCGCCAGCTTCTTGTACAGCGTCGCGCGGCCGATCCCGATGCGCGCGGCCGCTTCCACCACCTTGCCGTCGCAAGCCGCGAGCGCATCGGTCAGGAACTGGCGCTCCCACGCCGCCAATGCATCGGCATACGACGCTGCCGGCGCAGCCCGCACGTCGCCCGCGCGCCGCTCGACCGTCTGCACAGCCACCGGCTGCGCCGGTACTGCACCGTCCGTCGATACACGCACCGGCCCAAGGAACGGCGCGAGCGCACGCGCATCGATCACCGACCGGTCCGACAGCATCAGCGCGCGCTCGAGCGTATTGCGCAACTCGCGCACGTTGCCCGGCCACGGATACGCACACAGCATCCGCAGCGCATCGTCGGTCAGCTCGCAATGGGCCGCGCGCCCGTGTTGCGCGGCCAGTTCCTCGAGGGTTGCGTAGACGAGCGCCGCGATGTCGGAGGCGCGCTCGCGCAGCGGCGGCGCGTGGATCGTCAGCACGTTCAGGCGGTAATAGAGATCCGCGCGAAAACGCCCGGCCGCGACCAGCGCCGGCAGGTCGGCGCTCGTGGCCGCGATGATCCGGACGTCCGCGCGCACGATCCGGTTCGAGCCAACCGGCTCGAACTCCTTGTCCTGCAGCACGCGCAGCAGCTTGCCCTGCAGCGGCAGCGGCATGTCGCCGATCTCGTCGAGAAACAGCGTCCCGCGATCAGCCAGCTCGAACTTGCCGACGCGCCCCTTGCGGTCGGCGCCCGTGTAAGCACCGGGCGCGGCGCCGAAGAATTCGGTTTCGAGCAGCGTGTCGGGAATCGCGGCAACGTTGACGGTCACGAGCGGCTGGAGTGCGCGCGCCGACGCCGCGTGGATCGCATGCGCGAGCAGTTCCTTGCCGGTGCCCGTCTCGCCGAGCAGCAGCACCGGCGAATCGACCTGCGCGGCGCGGCGCGCCTGGCGCTTGGTTTCGAGACTCGCCGCACTCGTGCCGACGAAACTCGCGAACGTGTATTTCGCGCGGCGCGCCTGCGCGAGCGAACGCTGCGTCGCGATCAGTTGCTGCTGAAGCTGCGCGTAGCGGGAAAAGATCGGCGTGAGCGTCTTCAACTGGTCGAACAGCGCGAAGCCGATCGCGCCGACCGTCTCGCCGGCCTCGTTCTTCAGCGGCAGGCGCGTGACGACGAGCGGCTCGCGGCCCGTCTCCATGATGTCGAGCAGGATCGGCTGGCCGGTCGACACGACCTCGCGCATCAGGCTGTTCGGGATCACGGCCTCGCAGTCGAGGCCGACGGCCTGCTGCGGATCGGCGAAACCGAAGCGCGCCGCATACCGCTCGTTCATCCACACGACGCGTGCATCGCGATCGACGACCACCGTGCCCGCGCTCGAATCCTCGAAGGTCCGGAACAGCGACTCGGCGGCGCGCCGCAGCACGTCGCCGTAGTTGACGGGCAGGCGGGCCCAGTCGTTCATCATCGTGTCTTCGTCTCCGTGTATCGTCGACCGGCTGTCTCCGGAACGAGACGGATTATCTCACTCCGGAGACACGCTGCAATACGTTGTCGGGTAAAGCCCTGCACGATGTCGAGGCTTGGCCGGATAGCCAAAACGTCTCCAGATGGAGACGTTTTATGTAGAATCGTCAGACAACGACCGGCGCGGGCCCGCCGGTCCCCGGCGGACCCATGTCCGGCGGCGCTATCCGGCCGATGGCACGAAACCTGCACGAACCTGAGCTGGTCCGCGGCGCATCGCGCGATCGAACAACAACCAAAGCCATTCCAAGCTTTTAGGAGACTCCCTTGTCTTTCGTGATCGTCCTCGCCGCGCTGGCGTTCCTGATGTTCGCCGCGTATCGCGGCTACAGCGTGATCCTGTTCGCGCCGATCGCCGCGCTCGGCGCGGTGCTCCTGACCGAACCCGCCGCCGTCGCACCGGTCTTCTCCGGCATCTTCATGGAGAAGATGGTCGGTTTCGTCAAACTGTATTTCCCGGTGTTCATGCTCGGCGCGGTGTTCGGCAAGGTGATCGAACTCTCCGGGTTCTCCGAGTCGATCGTCCACGCGGCGATCCGCTACATCGGCCGCTCACGCGCGAATGCGGTGATCGTCGCGGTGTGCGCACTGCTCACCTATGGCGGCGTGTCGCTGTTCGTCGTGGTGTTCGCGGTCTATCCGTTCGCGGCCGAACTCTATCGCCAGAGCAACATCCCGAAACGGCTGATGCCCGGCGCGATCGCGCTCGGCGCGTTCTCGTTCACGATGGATTCGCTGCCCGGCACGCCACAGATCCAGAACATCATCCCGACCACGTTCTTCAAGACGACCGCCTGGGCCGCGCCCGCGCTCGGCACGATCGGCTCGCTGTTCATCATCGTCGTCGGCCTCACGTATCTCGAATGGCGCCGCCGTTCGGCGATGGCAAAGGGTGAAGGCTACGGCACGTCGCTCGTCAACGAACCGGAACGCGTCGAGGCGAAGTCGCTGCCGAATCCCGCGCTTGCGATCCTGCCGCTGATCCTCGTCGGCGTGTCGAACTTCGCATTCACGAAGCTGATTCCGCAGTGGTACGGCGCCGCATCGTACACGGTCGCGCCGGAAGTGCTGCCCGGCGTGCACGCGCCGGTCACGACGTCGATCAAGACCGTCGTCGCGATCTGGTCGGTCGAGGCTGCGCTGCTGCTCGGCATCGTGCTGGTCGTGCTGACCGCGTTCAAACGCGTCAGCGGGCGCTTCGCGGACGGCTCGAAGGCCGCCGTCGCCGGTGCACTGCTCGCCGCGATGAACACCGCGTCGGAGTACGGCTTCGGCGGCGTGATCGCGGCGCTGCCGGGCTTCCTCGTCGTCAGCGATGCCCTGAAGAGCATCCCGAACCCGCTCGTCAACGCGGCCGTGTCGGTCAGCTCGCTCGCCGGCATCACGGGCTCGGCGTCGGGCGGCATGAGCATCGCGCTCGCCGCGATGTCGGACCTGTTCGTCAAGGGCGCGCAAGCCGCCAATATCCCGCTGGACGTGCTGCACCGGGTCGTCGCGATGGCGAGCGGCGGCATGGACACGCTGCCGCACAACGGCGCGGTGATCACGCTGCTCGCGGTCACGGGCCTCACGCACCGCGAGTCGTATCGCGACATCTTCGCGGTCACGATCATCAAGACGCTCGCGGTGTTCTTCGTGATCGCCGTGTACTACACGACGGGCCTCGTGTAATACCCCCGCATGCGGCGGCCCGTCTCCGGGCCGCTGCCCGCCGGCCGCCGGCCACGTCGCGGCGGCCGGCTTCTCCCCCGCTCCTCCCCTTTTTGCCGGGCACCGTCCAGGGGCGCGCGCCGGCCGCTCATTGTTGTCTTCCGGAGAACACTACGTTGGGCGCAGCGGCATTTTTCGCGCGTCAGGCGAGGCCTACACTGCTTTCGACGGTCACCGTACGTGATCGGCGCCGTCGAAAACCTGGAGGTATCCGCTCATGAACCCGCTGCTCCGCACACTCGCCCTCGCCGCCGCATTCGCCGCTCCCGTCGCCGCGCAGGCGCAAGCCACCCAGCCGCTCACGCGCGCCGAAGTGCATTCCGAAGTGGTTGCACTGAGAAAAGCCGGCTTCCAGCCGAGCGACTGGTTCTACCCTGCCAGCATCCAGGCCGCCGAAGCGAAGATCGCCCGGCAGCAAGGTGCGCCGCGGGCCGCGGGCGCCGGCTACGGCAATCGCGGCGCGTCCGCCACGGGCCAATAGTCCGGTTTCAAGCCAGCGGGCTGCGCTCGCGTCAGCGCCGCGTTCCCGCCGCGTGCAGCGCGCACCGCGCTGCACGGTCAGCGCGGCTCGATGCCCGCTTTCGCGTAGGACTCGCGTTCCAGTTCCAGTATTTCCGCGGACAGTTGCAGGTGCATGCCGGGCGGCGCGACGACGTGCCGCTTCAGTTCCGCCAGCACCCGCTCCGAGAATTCCCGCTTGACGTCAGTCGGCCGGCCGCTCAGCACCGCGAGCTTCGCGTGGACGAACGCGCGAGGCGCCGGCGACGTGCCGACCGCAAATGTATCGAGCCGCAGCGCGCGGCTCTTGATATCGCGCTCGTCGAAATGGCCGGACGCGGCAAGCGCAACATTGAGCGCGCGCAGTGTCGCGCCGGCGTCGAACCCGTCGAGGTTCGCGGAATATTCGAGCGTCAGGTGGGGCATGGGGTCGGTGGCCTCGTCGGTATCGGGAAATACGCCGGCCGGCATCCCGAAAGCCCACGCAGTGCTACCGGATCTATGCCTTGACCGGCTGGATCAGGCGCTCGCAGGCGCTTGCCTGCGGATCGCCGGCGGGCAGTTTCCCACAGATGCCGTCGAACTGCTTCGCGATCGATCTGACCGATGCGTCGTGCGCACCGCTGCCACGCCAGCGGTTCAACTGCGTGACGACCTTGGTCAACGCGCGCAGGTTCGCGCCGTAGAACGCGTCCCGCGTCTTGTCGGCCTGCGCGAGCACGCTCGCGGCGATCCCTTCGATGCGCGCCGAATCGTCCGGCGCCAGTTCGACCGCGTTCGCAAAATAGGTCGCGCCCCAGCGCAGCTTCGTCGCCGGCCCGCTCGCCGCATCGTATGCCTTGCGGTACCAGTCGAGCGCCGCGGCCTTGTCGCCGCGCGCCTTCGCATTCGCGGCCAGCCCGGACATGAAGTAGTAAGGCGTGGACGAGCGCGGCAACTCGGCCTTCAGCAAGGCATCCGACTCGTCGTACAGCCCCGCGTCGGTCAACGTGTCCGCGCCTTCGCTGACGAGTGCCTGCCGCTCGTATGCGTTCGCGGCGCCCTGCACCGACGCCAGGATCTGTTTGCGCGCCGTGTCGGCCAGCGCCGGCACAGCGAGCTGTGCGCCCTTGCGGGCATCGCCGCGCGCGAGCAGCACGCGGCCGTGCAGCGCCATCAGCCGGTCGATCGACGACAGCGTGGTGTCGGTCGACAGGCGCGCAAGCGCCGTGTCGTACGCGCCGCGCAATTTCGCGCGCTGCGCGTCGCCGCCACCGAGATACGCGACCACACGCGCGGGCGCGGCGACCAGCACGTCCGAATCGGCCCGCGACAAGGCGGGGTCCTGCAGCACCGCGCGCAGCGAATCGGCCAGCGCCGACTTGTCCAGCGCGCCGGCCTGCGCGGGATCGTCGGACGCCGCGACCACGGCCGACTTCAGCGCGAAGCGCGCCGATTCGGCCTTCGCGCCGGCCGCCCGCGCGCGTTGCGCGAGCGACTGCAGCGTCTCGGCCACGCGATCGGCCGGCACCGGCAGCGCGCCGTCGGTATCCCACGAATAGTCGGCCAGCAGGCGCCATTCGTCCGGCGTCAGCGACGCACCGTTCTTCAGCGCGGTCGCGAGCGTCTGCCGCACCGGATGCGCGGCCGTCATCCCGAGCGACAGCGCCTGCATGTAGCGGTCGAGATCGGCTTCGCCCGGCAGCCGCGTCACTTCGGTGCCGTCGGGACGGAACAGGATCATCGTCGGGTAGCCGTGCACCTTGAAGCGCTCGCCGAGCTTCTGCGCGCTTTCGGTATCGCCGTCGAGATACACGGGCACGAAGAACGACGAGCGGGTCTTGAATGCCTGCTGGCTGAAGATCGTCGATTTCACCTGGTTGCACGACGGGCACCACACCGCGCCCCAGTAGAGCAGCAGCGGCTTGCCGGTGCGCTTCGCCAACGCGAAAGCGGCGTCGACGTCGCCGTGCTGCCACGCGATGCCGGGCGGCAGGTGCGCGCCGTCGGGCGATGCGCTCGCGACCGGCGTGCCCGTGGGCGCGGCGGCGGCAAACGCCGCACCCGCGGCGGCAGCGAGCAGGCAGGCGGCAGTCA
Organism: Burkholderia sp. LK4; assembly: GCF_001043615.1. Taxonomy (NCBI): domain Bacteria; kingdom Pseudomonadati; phylum Pseudomonadota; class Betaproteobacteria; order Burkholderiales; family Burkholderiaceae; genus Burkholderia; species Burkholderia sp. LK4. The sequence goes on along the minus strand of NZ_LDUL01000026.1, from coordinate 65,794 downwards.
GATTCCGGAGAGCGGTTTTCATCGAAGCGGGTCCGTTGAAAAAGAAGGTTGCGGAAACGAGTGGCGCGCCAGGCGACGACGGGAAGCGACGACCTGAAGCGACGCCCATGCAGCGAGATTCATGAAGCGATGAAGCGCACCGGCGTGCGGCGTGGCGCAAGCCGGCGTGCGCCGACGCAAGCCGCGCGCATCGATGCGGCGACCGCCAACGCCGCCCGAAGCGGCCGGCAAATCCTTCAACGATACGATCCGCGCAGCCGGCGGGAAACGAACGAATTCTTGAATGAATATGACGCGCGGCATCGTCGCCGCGCGTTCACTCTCGGCCCTTGATCCGCGCCATGTGATACACGGACATGTGCACGCCGTCGCGCAACGCGTAGCCCGGCGATTCGCCCTCGATCCGGAAGCCGTGCTTCTCGTAGAGCGCGATCGCCGCGCGGTTGTCGGTGAACACGGTCAGCTCGAGGCGCGTGAGGTTCAGCCAGTTTTCCGCGAGATCGATCGCGGCCGCGAGCAGCCGGCTGCCGATGCCGTGCCCGTGCCGGGTCGCGTCGACCATCATGCCGAGCCCTGCCGCATGGCGCCGACGCGGATTCGGTTCGAACTCGAGGCCGAGATGGCCGACCACCGCGCCGTCGATTTCGGCGACGAGGCTCGCGCCGCGCTCGTGCGCGTTGGCGAGCCGTTTCTGCCATTTTTCGAGCGATGGAAACGGATACTGCAGCGTATACATGTACACCGCGGGGTGCGCGGCGATCTGCCGGATCGCGTCGACGTCGTGCGTCTCGCTGTGCCGGATCTTGATGTCGGTCATGGGTGGGCCGGTTCCGAAAAGTCGCGCCCGCGGCGCGGGCTGCGCACATGCGCAGCAACGGATCGAGCTTATCCGATTTCACGCATTTGAAACATCGGCGTCATGCGATGCCGTTGCACCCGCAACGACCGGCGCTCAAGCCACGCCTCCACGCGCAGGGAAAATCTGACCGGCCCGGCGACCGGAAACCGGTAATTCCTTACCCGCTTCCGTCACGTATCGCTTCCCGATGTTTCCCCATGCTTCCCGATCGATCGTTGCGCACGCAACGTCACGCGCGCGACACGCGATGTCATGCCTTCATCACGTCGACGTCACGTCGGCTCCCTAGACTGGGCGCCGCCCAATCCGGCACGTACCCGGCCGGTGCATGCCGACGTCCTGGCCCGCGCATCACGAGCGCGCGTCGCGCAGGATCGCGGCACCGGCCCAGGCATCCGCGCGACACCACGGATCGTGCGCGATGCGCGCACTTCCGCCACGCGCGGCCGCCGCACTCGCCCTCCATGCCGCTCGCATCGCCCCGGCGGGCGACGCACGGGCACCGCCAGACGAAGTCACGAACGCTCCCATCATCACAGGACCCGAACGCCATGACGTCACGCCGCACATTCCTCCAGCAGACCGCCACTTCCGGCCTCGCCGCTGCCGCGCTCGCCGCGTTTCCGCCGAGCATCCGCCGCGCGCTCGCGATTCCCGCGTTTCACGAAACGGGGACCATCCAGGACGTCAAGCACGTCGTGCTGCTGATGATGGAGAACCGCGCATTCGACAGCTACTTCGGCACATTCAAGGGTGTGCGCGGCTACGGCGACCGCTTTGCGGTGCCGTCGCCGAACGGCCGCAACGTGTTCTACCAGACGTACACGAAGCCGACGCCCGCCGCCACCGTCACGCCGTATCACCTCGACGCGAGCCAGGGCAACGCCCAGCGCGCGGGCGGCACGCCGCACACGTGGGCCGATGCGCAGGCCGCCTGGGACCATGGCCGGATGAACCGCTGGCCCGACGCGAAGACGCCGCTGTCGATGGGCTACTACGACGCGGCGGAAGTCCCGTTCCAGCGCGCGCTCGCCGATGCGTTCACGCTGTGCGACCACTATCACTGCGGGATGCACACGGGCACGATCGCGAACCGCCTGTTCTACTGGAGCGGCACCAACGGCCCGAACGGCATCAGCCCGGCCGACGGCAGCCGCGTGAAGATCGCCGCGCTGAACAACCAGTTCAACGGCGGCAACGACATCGGCCCGTCGAGCCAGGGCTGGACCTGGACCACCTACGCCGACCGGCTGCAGCAGGCCGGCGTGAACTGGAAGGTCTACCAGAGCCTGATCGACAACTTCGGCTGCAACGAGATGATGAGCTTCCGCCACTGGCGCGCGGCGATCGAGCAGATGCCGCCCGCGCGCCGGCCCGCCTACGTCGCGTCGACGGACATCACGCAGCCGGTGACGGCGGCCGGCGCGTTCTACGATCCGGCGATCGACGATCCGCTGAGCCCGCTCGCGAAGGGGTTCGGCAACACGATGCCGTACGGCTTCCTCGAATCATTCCGCGACGACATCCGCAACGGCAAGCTGCCCGAGGTGTCGTGGATCATCCCGCCGTCCGTGTACAGCGAACACCCGGGGCCGTCGAGCCCCGCGCAGGGCGGCTGGTACGTGCAGGCGGTGCTCGATGCGCTGACGGCGAACCCGGAGGTGTGGAGCAAGACGGTGCTGCTGGTCAACTACGACGAGAACGACGGCTTCTTCGACCACATGCCGTCGCCGGCCGTGCCGTCGCGCAACGCCGACGGCACGCTCGCGGGCGGGCATACGCTGCGGGACGCCGACGTCACGGTCGAGTACCACGACTTCACGCCGGCGACGTCGAGCCAGCCGGCGATCGACGGCCGCCCGTACGGCCCGGGCCCGCGCGTGCCGATGTGGGTCGTGTCGCCGTGGAGCCGCGGCGGCTGGGTCAACTCGCAGGTGTTCGACCATACGTCGACGTTGCTCTTCCTCGAAAAGCGCTTCGGCGTCGCAGAGCCGCAGATCAGCGCGTACCGCCGCGCGGTGTGCGGCGACCTGACGAGCGCGTTCAACTTCCGCTCGCCGAACAACGAACCGCTGCCGACGCTCGCGGGCCACACGACGAAAAGCCAGGTCGACGCGCTGAGCGCCGCGCAGCAGGCCGCGCCGAAGATCGTGCCGCCGGCCGCGCCGTTGCTGCCGGCGCAGGCGACCGGCGTGCGCCCGTCGCGCGCGCTGCCTTACGAACTGCATGCGAGCGCGCGTGCCGACGCCGGCAACGGCACGCTCACGCTGAAGTTCGCGAATACGGGCCGCGCCGCCGCCGTGTTCCACGTCTATGACAAGCTGCACCTCGACCGCCTGCCGCGGCGCTACGTCGTCGAACCGGGCAAGACGCTGCACGGCGACTGGGCGGCGCGCGCCGACGACGGCGGCAAATATGACCTGTGGGTGCTGGGCCCGAACGGCTATCACCGCCGCTTCACCGGCGACCTGAGCCGCCTGGCCGGTGCTCGCGCGCCCCATCCGGAAGTCCGCGTCGGCTACGCGGGCGCGAGCGGCAACCTCCACCTGCGGCTGCGCAACCACGGCGGCGGCACGGTGCGCTTCACCGTGAAGTCGAACCAGGTCTACGGGCCGCTCCCGGGCCGCGGCGCACACGACGGTCGCGGCCATGGCATCGAGGACGGCAACGGCCAGGGTCGCGGCACCGGTACCACGTGGACGGTCACGGTGCGCGCCGGCGACCAGGCCGAACTGGACTGGAAGCTCGACTCGACCGGCCACTGGTACGACTTCATCGTCACCGCGGACAGCGACCCGGGTTTCTCGCGCCGCGTCGCCGGCCGCGTGGAAACCGGCCGCCACTCGGTCAGCGACCCGGCGATGGGGCTCGCCGACCGCTTCTGATGCTGCCGCGGCGACACGCGTTGCGCCACGTTGCGCCGCGTGTCGCCGCCCGCGCGGGCCCGGCCGCGAACGACGCTCGGGCGCCGGCCGCGGCCGACCCCGATCCGGCGCAAACGCCCGCCCCGCGCGGCTCAAACATCAGAAGGATCGGTGGTTCAGCCCTCATTTCAGCGCGCGAAAATGCTCCGACTTGCGGCCCGTTCGCGTTAAACTGCGTGAGGCTGTATTCAACAAAGACATCTTCGCCACTACGGCATCCACGATACGAGGATAGGTTCGATGCGCACTACCGGCTCATCCGGGGCAATGACCCTGCTCACCGAACACGACCCGGCCGACGGCCGCGAACTGCGCTCGCTCCGGCTCGAGGCAACCGGCGACGGCAAAAGCGTGCTGCTGATCGAGATCGACGAACGCAAGCCCGGCATCCATCGCGAAGTCCGTTACGAGATCACGCCGGCCGAACTGATCGCGGCGATCCGCTCGCACGGCGCCGAGCTGCCCGGCGAAAACCACGGCGCCGCGTCGCTCGCCCGCACCTCCTCCTGATTCCGAACGGTGAGCCGCTCGCAGCGCGTCGGCTCACCGCGCCCCTGCCGCCGTCCGGCGCTTTCCGTCATTCCCGCCGTTGTCTTGAAAAAGGCCGATAATCGGCCCATCTGCGTTTCCTGCCCACGCATGTCCTTTTCGGCCAGCCGTCATGCTCCGTGACCTCGTCGCCCAATACGGGCCGCTTCTCGTCTTCGCCAACGTGCTCGCGGCGGCCATCGGCCTGCCGGTGCCCGCGATGCCGACGCTCGTGCTGTTCGGCGCGATGTCCGCGATGCATCCCGAGATGATCGGCTCGCAACTGGTGACGGTGGTGGCGCTGTCGGTGCTCGGCGCATTGATCGGCGACACCGTGTGGTACGTCGCCGGGCGCCGTTACGGCGGCACGACGCTGAAGACGATCTGCCGGCTGTCGCTGTCGCGCGATACCTGCGTGAGAAAGACCGAACGCTTCTTCGGCCGCTACGGCGTGCGCGTGCTCGCGGTCGCGCGCTTCATTCCCGGGTTGTCGCTCGTGTCGGTGCCGATGGCCGGTGCGCTCGGCACGCGCTACCGCACGTTCGCCGGCTACGATGCCCTCGGCGCCGCACTGTGGACGATCGTCGGCCTGGTGGCCGGGCTGGTGTTCTACCGGCAGATCGACTGGCTGTTCGCCGGCGCGAGCCACCTCGGCCGCGCGGTGCTGCTGGTGATCGTCGCGCTGCTCGCCGTGTATGCGGCGATCCGCTGGATGCGCCGCCGCGCGCTGATCCGCCAGCTCGCCAATGCGCGGATCAGCGTCGACGAACTCGACCTGCTGCTGCGCGACGCCACCGCGCCGGTCGTGCTCGACGTGCGCTCGCCCGAGCATCGCAAGCTCGACCCGTTCACGATTCCCGGCGCGCAATTCGCCGACGATCGCCAGATCGGCGACATCGTCGCGCGCTATCCGCTCTCGCAGAAGTTCGTCGTGTACTGCTCGTGCCCGAACGAAGTAACGGCGGCCCTGATGGCGAAGCGCCTGCTCGACGCCGGCTTCACCGATGCGCTCGCGCTGCGCGGCGGCCTCGACGCCTGGCGCGATACGGGCCGCCAGCTCACGTCGCTCGTGGAAGACATGCCGGCCGCGAACGATCCGGTCGCGGGGCTGCACAAGCCGGCCTGATCGTTTCGATCGAAGCCGGCCGTGCGAAGCGGGGGCGCATGCCCCCTTCGATCAGAACGCGTGCAGCGGCAGGTTCACGACCAGGCGGTACTCGGTGTTCGTCGCATCCGAGTAGTGCGCCGAACCGGCGTGCCACATCGCGATGAACGTGACCTTCGTGTCCTTCAGCTTGCCGCTCTGGAACGTGTACGACGGGATGAAGCCGAACTCGTGGTGACGGCCCTGCACCGGCGCGCCGTTGCTCCAGTAGATGCTCGACTTGCTCGGGTCGAGCGCCGCGCTCGCGCTGCCGTCCGCGCCCCAGCCCGTCACGCCCCAGACCATCGCCTTGAAGCCCGGCAGGCCCGCTTCCTTGCCGTAGAACGTGTAACGCAGCTGCAGCGACTTTTCGTGCGGCGCGTTGTAGTCGACGTCCATCGAGTTGGTCAGGAAGATGCCGTTCGTTTCGTTCAGGTAGTCGAAGAACTGGTCGCCGAGCACCTGCTGGAAGCCGAGCAGCAGCTCGTGCGGGCCGTGCTGCGCGGCCAGCGACAGGCTGTACGCGTTGTTGTTGATCTTGCCTTGCAGCGCATCGCCCGTGTCGTGCGTCGAGTAGACGTTGCCGAAACCCGTCCACTTGATCGTCTGCGGGCTGCCGATGCTGTGCTTCACCGACGCGTAGTACTGGTGCCACACGTCGTCGGCCTGGTTCGCGTACAGCGCGATTTCGCCGTTCGGCGAGTAATCCCACGTGCCGCCGACATACGACAGGCGATTGATGCGCGTGCCGCCGTACTGCGTCGTCAGGTTGGTGAGCGTCGTGTGACCGCGCGCGTTGGTCTTCGTGAAGCTGCCGGCCTCGAGCATCACGTTCTTGAATTCATTGCTGACGAGTGTCGCGCCGAGGAACGTCGGCGGCAGCGCACGGTTGTCGTGCTGCTCCATGAACGGGTTGTCGACGGCCTGCAGACCGTACTTGACCACCGTGTTCGAGATGCGCGCCTTCACGTCGTAGATGCCGGGATAGGCCCATGCGAGCTGGTTGCCGCCACCGCCGCCCTTCGCGATGTGCACCATGCTGCCGGCGCCCTGGCCGCCGTCGAGCTTCAGCGCCGCATACAGCGACGCGTCGAAGCCGATACCGATCAGGCCCGTCGTATAGCCCGACTCGAAGTTCGCCATCGCGCCCTGGACCCACGCGTGGCGATGCGGGCCGCCCTTGGCGTCGAGCACGTCCGCATAGTTGCGGAACAGGAAGTTGAGGTGGCTGTCGGCAATGAAACCCTTCGACTGCGACTGGGCCGACGGCTCGTCGGGCGGCGTGACGGCCTGGGTCGCTTCGGCGTTGACAATGGCGTTCGGGGTCGTTGCCTGCGCAACGGTCGCGCCCGGTGCGGCCTGGGCGACCGTCAGCGGTGCGGGGGCCGCGTCGTCGGCGTGCGCGACGCCCGTCAGCGAGACACCGGCGAGTGCCGGCAGCCCCCATGCGAGCAGCATTTTCGATGCTGTCCCGATCGTCTTCTGTTTTTTCATCGTAATTCTCGTCTTGTGTTGATATCGTCCACGCCGGCTGCGATCCGCTCCCGGCCCCCCGGCGCGCCCGGTTAAGGACGCGCCTGTACCCGCGGCGCGAAGATCGTTCGCGCCGCACCTACCCCTGTTGACCTGCCTTGGTTATGTTTGCTGCGTCACTTCAGCTCACGCCACACCCGCGCGGATGCACGCGACACGCGCCGCCGACCCCTGCCGAACTTCCGGCAGCGGCACGTCCTGCGCGCACGCGTCGATCGCGACCGGGCAGCGCGTGCGGAACGCGCAGCCGGACGGCGGGTTGAGCGGCGAGGGCATCTCGCCCGCCAGCAGCATCGGGCGGCGAGCACGCTCGCGCGCCGGCTCCGGCGTCGGCGCCGCATCGAGCAGCGCCTTCGTGTACGGGTGTTGAGGGACGCCGTACACGTCATGCCGCGTGCCGAACTCCATCACGCGGCCGAGATACATCACGAGCACACGCTGGCTGATCGCCTTCACCACGGCGAGATCGTGTGCAACGAAAAGATAGGACAACGACAGTTCGCGTTGAAGATCGCGCAGCAGGTTCACGATCTGCGCCTGGATCGACACGTCGAGCGCCGATACGGGTTCGTCGCAGATCACGAGCTTCGGCTCGCCGATCAGCGCGCGCGCGATGCCGACGCGCTGGCACTGCCCGCCGGAAAATTCATGCGGATAACGCAGCAGGTGATGCGCGTTCAGGCCGACGCGTTCGAGCATCGTGATCACGCGGCGGCGCACCTCGGTGCGGCCCAGGCCGGCCTGGTGCGTGACGAGCGGCTCCGCGACGACCTGTTCGATCGTCATGCGCGGATCGAGCGACGCGAGCGGGTCCTGGAAGATCATCTGCACTTCGCGCCGCATCGCGGTGCCGCGCAGGTGATCGGGCGCGACGGCTTCGCCGCGCCATTTCACGACGCCGGCCGTCATCGGCACGAGCCCGATCAGCGCACGCGCGAGCGTCGACTTCCCGCAGCCCGATTCGCCGACGAGCCCGACGGTCTCGCCGCGCTTCACGTCGAACGACACGCCGTCGACGGCGCGCAGCGTGCCCTTCGGCGACCACGGGTAGCCGCCGAGCGGCACACGGAAATGCACTTTCAGCCCATCGACGGACAGCAGCGTGTCGTCCGTCGCGCCGGTATTGCGGCGTTCATCGACGCTCATCGCAGACCTCCCGTCATATCGGCCACGGGCCGGTGGCACGCGCGCACCGCGCCCACGGCGCCATAGGTTTCGAGCGCGGGGCGCGCCGCGCCGCAGCGTTCTTCCGCATACGTGCAGCGCTTCGCGAACGCGCAGCCGGCCGGCGCGGTGCCGGGCATCGGCGGATTGCCTGGAATCGCGACGAGCGGCGCATCGTCCGCGTCGGTCAGGCGCGGCAGCGCGTTGAGCAGGCCGATCGTGTACGGATGCGACGGCGCCGCGAAAATCGATTCGGCCGGCGCGTATTCGACGGTGCGGCCCGCATACATGACCATCACGTCGTCCGCGAGGCCCGCGACCACGCCCATGTCGTGCGTGATCAGCACGATTGCCGTGCCGCGCTCGCGGTTCAGCTCGCGCAGCAGGTCGATGATCTGCGCCTGCACGGTCACGTCGAGCGCGGTGGTCGGCTCGTCGGCGATCAGGATCTCCGGCTCGGACAGCAGCGCCATCGCGATCATCACGCGCTGGCGCATCCCGCCCGAGAACTCGTGCGGATACATGCGGATGCGGCGCGCCGCGTCCGGGATACGCACGGATTCGAGCGCCTCGATCGCGCGCTTCGTGGCTTCCCTGCGCGACAGCTTGCGATGCAGCTGCAGCGTCTCGGTCATCTGCCGCTCGATCGTCAGGAACGGATTGAGCGACGTCATCGGGTCCTGGAAAATCATCGCGATCCGGTCGCCGCGCACCTTGTTCAGCGCGCGCGCATCCATCTCGAGCAGGTTGTCGCCGCGATAGCGCGCGGCGCCCGACGTCGTGCCGTTGCCGGCCAGCAGGCCGAGCAGCGCCATCACGGTCTGGCTCTTGCCCGAGCCCGATTCGCCGACGATGCCGAGCGTCTTGCCGGCTTCGAGCGAGAACGACACGCCGCTCACGGCGTCGACCGGCGGCGCGTCCTTGCGCGTGAAGCGCACGCCGAGGTTGTCTACTTCCAGCAGTGCACCCATTTCAGCGATCCTTCGGGTCGAGCGCGTCACGCAGGCCATCGCCGACGAAGTTCACGCAGTAGAGCGTCACGCACAGCATGACGGCCGGGGCCAGCAGCAGCCACGGCATCGATTCCAGTTTCTGCGCGCCGTCCTGGATCAGCACGCCCCAGCTCGTCATCGGTTCCTGCACGCCGAGGCCGAGGAACGACAGCACCGATTCGGTCAGCACGATGCCCGGCACCGAGACCGTCGCGTACACGACGACCACGCCGAGCAGGTTCGGCACGACATGGCGCCGCACGATCGTGGCCGGCGACACGCCGATCGCGCGCGCCGCATCGACGAACTCGCGGCTGCGCAGCGACAGCGTCTGGCCGCGCACGACACGCGCCATGTCGATCCACGAGAACGCGCTGATGGTCAGCACGACCAGCATGAACGAGCGGCCGAACAGGGTCATCATCAGGATCGCGATCAGCAGGTACGGGATCGCGTACATCATGTCGACGACGCGCATCATCACGGCATCGGTGCGGCCGCCCGCGAAGCCCGCGGTCGCGCCCCACGCGACGCCGAACAGGCCCGACACGAGCGTGCCGAGCACGCCGACCTCGATCGACACGCGTCCGCCGATCAGCGTGCGCACGAGCAGGTCGCGGCCGAGTTCGTCGGTACCGAACCAGTGCTGGTTGGCCCAGGTCGGCGGCAGGCTGATCGCGCCCCAGTCGCTCGCGGCCGGGTCGGCGGTCAGCAGCCACGGGCCGACGAAACACGCGATCGTGATCAGCGCGAGCAGCACGAGGCTGAACACGGCCGCACGGTTGTGAAGGAAGCGCGCCATGGCGAGCGCGAGCGGCGAGCGCGAACGCGGCGGCGTGTCGGTCTGCACGGGCAGGCCGACGACGGGAGTAGTCGGAGTCATCGCGGTGCCTCGCTCAATAACGGATGCGCGGATCGAGCCACGCGTACGCGAGGTCGACCAGCAGGTTGAACAGCACGGCGCAGACGGTGGTCAGCACGACGAGGCCGAGCACGAGCGTGTAGTCGCGGTTGATCGCACCGTTCACGACGAGCTGGCCGAGGCCCGGCAGCGCGAACACCGATTCGGTGACGACGGCCGCGGTGATCGACGAGATGCAGACCGTGCCGACCAGCGACACGACCGGCATCAGCGCGGGCTTCAGCGCGTGGCGCAGCACGATCGTCGAGCCCGGCAGGCCCTTCGCGCGCGCGGTGCGGATGTAGTTGCTCGACAGCGTCTCGATCATCGAGCCGCGCATCACGCGCGCGAGCAGCGACATGTTGATGAAGGTCAGCAGCACGATCGGCAGCAGCCGGTACTGCCAGCCGCCGTCACCCCAGCCGCCCGCCGGCAGCCAGCCGTTGCCGGCCGACGTCTTCAGCAGGATCGCGAAGATCCACACGAGCACGGGGCCGAGCACGAACGGCGGCACGACGTTGCCGACGTTGCCGATCAGCATCACGATGCGGTCGATGAAGCTGTCGCGGCGCACGGCCGCGACGGTGCCGAGCAGCACGCCGAGCCCGATCGAGATCGGGATCGACAGGCCGCCCACGCCGAGACTCACCGGCAGCGCCTTGCGCACCAGGTCGTTCACGGACCAGTCGACGTAACGGAACGACGGGCCGAGATCGCCGTGCAGCAGCGCGTTCAGGTACATCAGGTACTGCTTCCACAGCGGCTGGTCGAGGTGATACTTCGCGTTCAGGTTCGCGAGCGTCGCCGCGGACAGCTGCTTTTCCGTATCGAACGGGCCACCGGGCGTCAGGTGCAGCAGCAGGTAGCAGACGGTGACGACCGCGAGGATCGTCGGCACCGCCCACAACGTACGCCTCAATGCGTAGGCCAGCATGATCGCTCCGCTCAGTGCTTGATCAGGTACATGTCCTGCGACGCACGCATGTCGATCACGTTCTTCAGCGAGTAGCCACCGACGTACGGCTTCACGAGACGGTCGGCCGAGTACTGGAACAGCGGCACCATCGGCGTGTCGCTCAGTGCGAGATCGTGTGCCTGCGTGAGCAGCGCGGCACGCGCCTTGTCGTCGAGCTTCTGGTTGCCTTCGTCGACGAGTGCATCGGCCTGCTTGTTGCAGTAGCCGACGGTGTTCTGCGCGCTGCCGCAACGCAGCAGGTCGAAGAACGTCATCGCGTCGTTGTAGTCGGCGAACCAGCCGTCGCGCGCGATCTGCACCTTGCCGTCATGGCGCTGCTTCATCAGCACCTTGAACTCGACGTTCTCGAGCTTCGTGTTGATGCCGAGCTTGGTACGCCATTCGGACGCCGCGAACAGCGCGACCTTCTTGTGCAGGTCGTTGGTGTTGTAGGTCAGCGTGAACGACAGCGGCTTCGCGTCCGAATAGCCGGCCTGCTTCAGCAGGTCCTTCGCGGTCGCGACACGTTTCGCCATCGGCCACGACGCCCAGTCCGGCGTGAACGGCTGCACGCCCTTCGTGCCGTTCGGCATCAGGCCGTACATCGGCTTCTCGCCGGCCTGCGTGAGCTTCTGGGTCAGCACGTCGCGATCGAGCACCATCGACAGCGCCTGGCGCACGCGCTTGTCCTTCAGTGCCGGATCGCTGTTGTTCAGGTAGTAGTAGTACGTCGCGAGCTGCAGGCCCTGGCGCAGTTCGCCGCCGAACTGCTTGCTGACCTGCTGGAAGATCCCCGACGGGATCGAGTAGCTGTAGTCGATCTGGCCGGCCTGGTACATGCGCATCGCCGTCTCGTCGCTCTCGATCGGCAGGTACGTGACCTTGTTGATCACGACCTTCGGCGCATTCCAGTATTTCGCATCCTTCGAGATCACGATGCGGTTGTTCGGCTGCCAGTCGACGAGCTGGTAGGCGCCGTTGCTGACGATGTTGCCCGGGCGCGTCCATGCGTCGCCGAGCTTCGTCACCGTGTCCTTGTTCACCGGTGCGAGCGGCACCATCGCGGTGAGCTCGGGGAAGAACGCGACCGGCACGTCGGTCGTCACTTCCAGCGTGTACGGGTCGACGGCGCGCACGCCGAGCGTCGACGGCGCGGCCTTGCCCGCGATGATGTCCTTCGAGTTCTTCACGAACTCGACGAGGATCGTGTACTTCGAGCCCGTCTTCGGATCGACGAGGCGCTGCCATGCATAGACGAAATCGGCGGCCGTCACCGGCTGGCCGTTGCTCCACTTCGCGTCGTGGCGAAGCTTGAAGATCCACGTCGTCGGCGTCTTGCGTTCCCACGACAGCGCGACACCCGGCACGACCTGGCCGGCTGCGTCGATGCGCGCCAGCCCTTCGAACAGGTCGAGGCCGATCGTGTTGCCGGTCCACGATTCGATGTGCGCCGGGTCGAGCGACTCGACTTCGGCGGGCACCTGGCGCGTCAGGTCCTGTTGGGGAGCGAGCGCGACGTTCGACGGAACGGAAACGGCGTGGGCGACAGGCGTCAGGGCGAGCGCGGCCAGCACGGCCGACATGGCATGCAAGGATTTCATCGTGGCAGTCTTGAGAAGGGTTGTTCGGTGAGCGTCGCACGGCGGATGCCGCGGCTTACGCGTGAGACGCTGACGGGCGCAGCGATTGAGGAGGCCCGTGATTCTCGTATTGCATTTTAGTATTCCTTACGTTTCTTTCGACAGGTATTCCGTCTTCGAAACGAAGGAATACCTGTGCGTTAGAACAGCCTCGGCGTACCCACCCAGACCACCACCGACTCGATCTTCGCGGTGTTGACCCAGCTGTGCGGGACCGTCGACTGATAGTGCGAACTGTCACCGGCCTGCAGGACGAACGTCTTGCCTTCCAGCGTCAGCGACACTTCCCCTTCAATCACATACAGGAACTCCTCTCCTGCATGTGTCGTCACCTCGGACCGCTTCTGCCCCGGCGGCATCCTCACGAGGATCGCCTCCAGCTGGCGCCCTTCGGACACGTTCGTCAGCCTCGCGAACAGGTTCGCCGAATCGGCAAACCCGAAGAAGCGCAGCTGCTCGCCTCGGCAGACCGAGCGTTCCTCGCTCGGCGTATCCACGAAGTACTGCACCGTCACACCGAGCGCGTGCGCGATACCGGCCAACGATGTCAGCGACGGCGACGCGAGCCCGCGTTCGACTTGAGACAGAAACGGCTTCGAAATCCCCGCGGCGGTAGCGGTGTCGTCGAGCGTGCGCTTGAGTCGTTGGCGCAACGCGCGAATCTTGCTGCCCAGAGCGGCGGCAGCATCTGCGGACCGCGAGTTTTCAGTGGGGGGAACCATAGCAGGCCGAAAAGTGATCGTCAAAAAATGTTTGATGGAAAATAACTAAGTTAGAACGATATAGCTTAGTCTTCGGGTTCGCACCCGTCTTCGGTGTTGAGCCCGGTGCACTAAACGGGACACGAAGCGAGCGAAACGACGCGCTATCTTGCCAGACTCGCCGGCTTCACAGGCAAGCTGCAAGCGGCTCTCCGGGAATCTTCGGAGAGCCGGCATGAAAGCTTACAAGTAAATGATGAGACGAATGTTCCTGAAAGCTACTGCCACATTAGGAGTTTCCCTAAGTGGCGGATACCAGACGCACCGGACCGGCAGCCGTTACCATGCGCGCGCCGGTCGGGGCCCCTCCCCGCCACACCAGGCGGAGTCAGGCTCCGGCCCGGGCTAACCGCCCGACTGTTCCATCGCCAGCGCAAAGCTTACCCGGCCCATTGTGCATCGGCGCCAGTTCGACCCCAAGACGACGCGCGATCCGTGCCGTCCGTTTCAAACGAGATTGATGATGCAACCACCTGTTTCACAAACCCGATCGTTCACGACGGTCTTCCTCATCGAAATGTGGGAGCGCTTCGGCTACTACGGCATGGCCGCGCTCCTGGTCCTCTTCATGGTCGACCGGCTCGGTTTCACCGACAGCCATGCGAACCTGACCTGGGGTGCGTTTACCGCACTCGTCTATGCCGCGCCGTCGATCGGCGGCTGGATCGGCGACAAGGTGCTCGGCGCCCGCCGCACGATGATCATCGGCGCGTCCGTGCTCTGCGCCGGCTACCTGATGCTGTCGGTACCGAACGACCAGCTGACGTACATGTACGCGTCGCTCGGCGTGATCGTCGTCGGCAACGGCCTGTTCAAGGCCAACGCGGCGAACCTCGTGCGCCGCATCTATGAAGGCGACGACGCGCGCATCGACAGCGCGTTCACGATCTACTACATGGCGGTCAACATCGGCTCGACGGTGTCGATGCTCGCGACGCCGTGGATCAAGGATCACTGGGGCTGGCACACCGCGTTCGCGGTCTGCTGCGGCGGCATGCTGCTCGCGATCCTCAACTTCATGCTGATGCATCGCACGCTCGCACACGTCGGCTCGCTGCCCGACGACCAGCCGATCCGCTGGAAGCGCCTCGGCGCGGTCGCCCTGGGCGGTGTCGGCCTCGCGCTGGTCACGCTGTACGTGCTGCAGCACAAGCAGCTCGCCGTCGCCAGCGTGTGGACGGCAGCGTTCGCGATCCTCGCGATCTTCGCGTACATGATCGCGAAGTCGGAGCGCTCGGAGCGCGCCGGCCTGATCGCGGCGCTCGTGCTGATCGGCCAGGTGATCCTGTTCTTCATCTTCTACGTGCAGATGTCGACGTCGCTGACGCTGTTCGCGCTGCGCAACGTCGATCCGCGCTTCATGCTGTTCGGCACGACGCTGTTCACGTGGAGCGCCGCGCAGTTCCAGGCACTGAACCCGATCTGGATCATGCTGCTCAGCCCGGTGCTCGTGTGGGTCTACAACGCCGTCGCGAAGGGCGGCCGTGACCTCCCGGTCGCCGCGAAGTACGCGCTCGGCTTCGGCGCGGTGGCCGCGGGCTACCTGGTGTTCACGATCAGCGGCCGCTTTGCGGTGGACGGCCGCGTGTCGTCGTGGTTCATGGTGTGGGGCTACGGCCTCTACTCGCTCGGCGAACTGCTGGTGAGCGGCCTCGGCCTCGCGATGATCGCCCGCTACGTGCCGGCGCGCATGAGCGGCTTCATGATGGGTGCGTACTTCGTCGCGACGGGCGTGTCGCAGTATCTGGGCAGCGTCGTCGCGAACTTCGCGCAGATGCCGTCGCACGAACTGCCGGCCACCGAATCGCTGCCGCTCTACCTGTCGCTGTTCGAGAAGCTCGGCTGGCTCGCCGCGATCGGCATGCTGCTCGCGCTGCTGCTGCTGCCGCTGATGAACCGCCTGTCGCGCCAGCACCAGCGTTGTACGGAAGAGCGCCGCGAGGAATCGCTGCAGGCGCAGGGTGCCGCCACGGCCCAGTAAGGACTATCCCTCGGCGTGCGGCCTGCACGCCACATTCTCCCGCCGGTTGCGCGATTGCGTCCTACACTGGTTGCAAAGCAGTGCATCCGCCGCGATGCGCGCTGGCGGGAGAAGACCATGAAAAGCAAGACCACGAGGCTCCTCCGGATCCTCTCGGACATCCGGTACGCGCAGCGATGCACTGCACTGCGCGCCGCCCGGGCAGCAGCCGAAGCCGACGCGGTACTCGCGGAACGCGACGATCCGGCGCCCGACGAGCGCGACGACGCCGAAACCGACGACCCGACCGCCGTTCCCCGCTCCCGTATCGGCTCACCTCACTGACGCCGCGCCGCACGTTCCGTGCCGCCCGCGCCGCTCACGCGGCCGCACCGCGCCACCGCGCGATCCACGTTCCCGAACCGGCCACGGCCATCATCAGCCCGAGCGCGCACGCGTCGGCCACGAGGCCCACGCCGACGTGCCGCAGGTCGGCACTGCCCACGACCGGATGCAGGAGCGAATCGATGACGAGCGAGATCGCCGCGCCCGCGACGAAGCAGATCAGCCCGCGCTGGCCAACGGCCACGACCGGCCGCACGCCCTGCGCGATCCGCGCGATCCAGCCGAAGCGCACACAATCGGCCATCAGCCACGCGATGGCGGCGAAGCTCACGACGCGCGGCAGCGCGAGATCGCGCTTGAACACGCCTTCCGGCAGCGGCAGCCCCGAGAACAGCTTGTAGCTCGCGCAACCGAGCACGACCGCGCAGGCCAGCCCGGTCGCCGCGGCACTCCAGCGGCCGAGCGCGATGCGCCGGTAGAACGGCTGGCAGCGCGCCAGCACGCCGGCGACGAACATCAGTTGCCACGCGAACGGATTGAAACTCCAGCGGAATCCGTCGGTGTCCAGCAGCTCGGGGCCGAGCCAGCCCGCCGCGATCCACGACGCGATGCCGAGCGCGACGAGCAGCCACGGATGCCGGCGCGCGAACGGCACGAGCACCGGCGACGCGAGCGCGAACAGCACGTACATCGGCAGCACCGACGCGAGATAGGGCTGGCGCTGGAACGTCAGCAGCTCGGCAAGGCCCGTGAGCGGCGACGCGAGCATCACGCTGACGTCGTCGAGCGCGAGGTTCGGCGCATCGATCCCGTAATGGTCGAGCACGGCCGACACGACGAGCATCAGCGTCGAGGTCGCGAGAAACGCGCGGTAGATCTGCATCGCGCGGCGCACGAACCGCCGTTGCGCGGCGCGCGCGCCGTGCCGTTCGGCGATCGCGCCATAGGCGCTCGCGGTCGCGAAACCGCCGAGAAAGACGAAGACCTCGGCCGCGTCGCACAGCGCGAACGCGTGCAGCGTGACGCGCGACAGCACGCTCGCGCCGATGTGGTCGACGACGATCATCAACAGCACGATGCCGCGGAAGAAATCGACTTCGATCAGGCGGCCGCCGCGCGGCGGCCGAGCCGTGGCGGGCGGCACGCTCAACGACATGAGCGCACCCGCGCGACAGCGGTGCGGCACGCACCGGGGAATGGATCGGGAAGAAGAAGGCGCGCGGGATCAGCCGCGATACGCGTATGCCCGCATCGCGCCAACCCGGCCGGCCAGGCACGGAGAGGACCGTTCATTGAAAGGCTGCATACGAAGGGAAGTCGGTGAGGCCAGTCTAATGGCCGATCAGGGGAGACCCTAAGTAACAAAGTGCAACCGAATCTTCTGTTCGATTACACGCGCGAGCCTTGTGATGCGAAGCAGGCGGTATCGCCAGATTCACGACAGCGCGACGCCAGTTTGCGGTCAGCATCGACGGGTTCGACCGCCGGGCGATGGCGATGGCGATGGCGATGCTGGTGCTGGTGCTGGTGCTGGTGCTGGTGCTGGTGCTGGTGCTGGTGCTGGTGCTGGTGCTGGTGCTGGTGCTGGTGCTGGTGCTGGTGCCGATGCCGATGCGATCTGCGCCACGTTCCGCCGCCGCCGCGTCGCGATCGACGCCTATCCGCGCGCGGGCAGGCGCCGCATCAGCATCGCGCTGTGCCACGCGGTCAGCGCAACGGCGACCCAGATCGGCCCGTACGTCGCGAGCTTCGCGACGCTCAGCGTTTCGCCGAGCAGCAACAACGACACCGCGACGAGCAGCACGGGCTCGACGTAGCCGAGAATCCCGAACAGGGCCATCGGCAGCATCCGGCTGGCCTTCAGGTAGCTCGCGAGCGCGAGCGTGCTCAGCACGCCGAGCCCCGGCAGCAGCGCGGCCCACAGCACGGGATGGCCGGCCACGCGCGTCGCGCTCGTCGCGACCATTGCGAACGCGACCGGGCACAGCAGCACGATCTCGACCGCGAACGCGGCGAGCGAATCGGCGTTGATCCGCCGGCGCAGCACGAAATACGGCGGATAACCAAGCGCGACGACAAGCGTCGGCCACGCGAACGCGCGCGTCGCCCACACTTCGTGCGCGACGCCGAGCGCGGCGCATGCGACCGCCGCCCATTGCAGCGGATCGAGCCGTTCGTAATAGTAGAAGCGGCCGACGAGCACCATCGTCAGCGGCAACAGGAAATAGCCGAGCGACACCTCGAGCATGCGCCCGTGCAGCGGCGCCCACAGGAACAGCCACAACTGCGCCCCGAGCAGCGCGGCGCTCACGGGCACCGCGATCAGCAGGCGCCAGTCGCGCACGCTGCGCCGAAGGAGGTCGACGAGCGCCGGCCAGCGGCCGCGCAGCGCGATCAGCGCGAGCGCGCCCGGTGCGGTCCACAACACGCGCCACGCGAAGATGTCGAGCCCCGTGAGCGGCGCGAGCAGTTTCGCGTAGGCGGACATCAGCGCGAACAGCGTCGATGCCATCACCGACAGCATGAGGCCGCGCCCGGCCTCCGGATACCCCGTCATGATCGTTCCGTGCCGCTTACTGCTGCTGGAAGCGCTCGAAGCGCTTCTCGGTCCGGCGTTCCTCGAACGTCACCTCGGTCACGCGCGCGGCCGGCGGCCCGTGGCGCAGCCACGCGAGCATCCGGTCGATCTGCGCGCCGGGGCCCTGGATCATCGCTTCGACGGTGCCGTCCTCGAGATTCGCGACCCAGCCGCGCAGCTTCAGCGCATGCGCCTCGCGCACCGTCGCATGCCGGAAGCCGACGCCCTGCACGACGCCGCGCACCCGTACGTAGTAGGTCTCGATCCGTTCGTCCAGTTCATTGCGGCTCATCGCGTCGTCCTCCCGTTGCGTTCAAGCCCGGCATTGTAGTCGCGTCGGCCGCTTCGCACATGCCCGCACCCGCCGCGGCCTTGCGTCGCCGCGCGCGCCGACCACGTACAATCTCGCCGACGCTCAACCGCCGCGCCGCCCGCGCGCGGCCCTGAAGGAAACGCATGACTGATACCTCCCGCGATCTCGTTCTCGTCACCGGCGCGTCCGGTTTCGTCGGCTCGGCCGTCGCGCGCATCGCGCAGCAGAAAGGCTATGCGGTGCGCGTGCTCGTGCGCCCGACCAGCCCGCGCACGAACGTGGCGGATCTCGACGCCGAGATCGTCACCGGCGACATGCGCGACGAGGCGTCGATGCGCGCCGCGCTGCGCGGCGTGCGCTACCTGCTGCATGTCGCGGCCGACTACCGGCTGTGGGCGCCCGATCCCGACGAGATCGAGCGCGCGAACCTCGAGGGGGCGGTCGCGACGATGCGCGCGGCACGCGCGGAAGGCGTCGAGCGGATCGTCTATACGAGCAGCGTCGCGACGTTGAAGGTGACGAGTTCGGGCGATCCGTCCGACGAGAACCGGCCGCTCACGGCCGAGCAGGCGATCGGCGTCTACAAGCGCAGCAAGGTGCTCGCGGAACGCGCGGTCGAACGGATGATCGCCGACGAAGGGCTGCCGGCCGTGATCGTCAATCCGTCGACGCCGATCGGCCCGCGCGACGTGAAGCCGACGCCCACCGGCCGCATCATCGTCGAGGCCGCGCTCGGCAAGATTCCGGCGTTCGTCGACACGGGGCTGAACCTCGTGCACGTCGACGACGTCGCGCACGGCCACTTCCTCGCGCTCGAGCGCGGCCGGATCGGCGAGCGCTACATCCTCGGCGGCGAGAACCTGCCGCTGCAGCAGATGCTCGCCGACATCGCGCAGATGACGGGCCGCAAGGCGCCGACGATCGCGCTGCCGCGCTGGCCGCTGTACCCGCTCGCAGTCGGCGCGGAAGCGGTCGCGAAGTTCACGAAGAAGGAGCCGTTCGTCACCGTGGACGGGCTGCGGATGTCGAAGAACAAGATGTATTTCACGTCCGCGAAGGCCGAGCGCGAGCTCGGCTACCGTGCGCGCCCGTACCGCGAAGGGCTGCGCGATGCGCTCGACTGGTTCGGCTCCGCCGGCTACCTGAAGTAACACAAAGCGGCGTACTTCACGCCGCTTTGCGCACTTTGTTACACGTCCCGCGCGGCCCGGCACCGGCGCAGCGGTTAAAATCGCGGGTCTTACGCAGAGAAGACACGCATGAACCTGAACGATCAGATCGCTTCGCTCACCGTGGGCGTCGATCAGCTCCTCCACGATCACCACGCCGCGCAACAGGCGGCACGCAGCGCGGAAGCCTTCGCGCGCGCCGCAGCAGCGGAAGCCCGGGCCGCGGCAGAGCGTCACGCCGCCGCGGAAACCGAAGCGCAGGCCGCCGCGCAACGCCACACGGCCGCCGCCGCCGAAGCCGAGGCCGCGCAGCAGCGCCACGCCAGCGCGACCGCCGCCGCCGAAGCCGCCGCCCAGCGCCATACCGATGCCACCGCGCAAGCCGAAGCCGCCGTGCAACGCCATGCGGAAGCCACCGCGCTGACCGAAGCGCTCGCGCAGCGTCACGCCGATGCCGAAGCGGCGTCGCAGCGCCACGCGGCGGCGATCGCCGAAGCCGAGGCCGCCGCGCAGCGTCATCACGCCGCGGCCACCGAAGCCGAAGCGGCCGCGCAGCGCCATGCGGCCGCGACCGTCGAAGCCGAGGCCGCCGCGAAGCGTCACGCGGACGCGACCGCCGAAGCCGAAGCGGCCACGCAGCGCCACGCGGCCGCCATCGCGGAAGCCGAAGCCGCCGCGAAGCGTCACGCGGAAGCGATCGCCGAAGCCGAAGCGCTCGCGCAGCAGCACGCGCAGGCGATCGCGGAAGCGCAGGCCGCCGCGCAGCGTCACGCCGACGCCACCGCCGAGGCCGAAGCCGTCACGCAACGCCATACCGAAGCGATCGCGCAGGCCGAGGCGGCCGCGCAACGCCACGCCGATGCCGCCGCGCAGGCCGAGGCCGTCACGCAACGCCACACCGAAGCGATCGCACAAGCCGAAGCGGCCGCGCAGCACCACGCGAAGGCCATCGCCGACGCCGAGGCGCTGGTCGAGGCCGTCGTCAAGGAAGCCGCGACGAGCGCGATGGCCGCCACGGCCGTTGCGGCGGAAGTCGTCGAACCCGCGCCGGCCGACACGCCGGTGGCGGAACCGGCCGTGAACGCGCCCGAACCGGCCGTGGCCGAAGCGGTGGAGGCAACGGCCGACACCGGGACGGCAATCGTCGCGACGGCGCAAGCCGACACGCCGGTTGAAGCCGAAGTCGAAGCCGACGCAGCCAACACGCCGGCGCCGTCCGACAAATCGACGCTGCACGTGTCGCGTCCGACGCAGAACGAACTCACGCTGACCATCAACGGCGAATCGATCACGCTGCATCCGGAGCAACTGGGCCAGTTGATCGAGGAACTCGCGCATGCGCGGGCGTCGATGCAGCCGGAGCCGCCGCCCGGCATCCCGGCCGGCTGGCGCTTCGTGACGACGAAGAACCCGATGATGGCCGTGCAGAAGCAGTCGAACGGCGACCGCCTGCTGGTCGCCCGTCACACGGGCTACGGCTGGGTGCCGTTCACGTTCTCGCCGGACGTCGTGGTCCAGATGTACATGATGCTGACCCAGCGCTAGGCAGCGGCAGGCAGCGCCCGCCGAAAACGAAACAGCCCGACCGTTTCCACGATCGGGCTGTTTGTTTTCCAGCTGCCGGGAGGCACGCCTCCCGGGATGCGCTCAGCGATCCACCGGCGCCTGCACGCGGGCCTTCCACTGGCCGCCCTTGCCGCGCCAGTAGCGCCACGCGGACGCGAACGTCGCGCCGACGTAGAACAGCGCGACGAGCGGCAGCGCGGGCGCCCACAGCGGCGAGCGCCGGTAGTAGCGCAGCATCGGCGCATACGCGGCGCACATCGACGCCCACGCGAGCCACGCCGGCCATGCGCGCGCACCGTACGCGAGCGCCGCGGCGGGCGGCACGAGATAGATGATCGTCATCCCGAGCAGCGTGCCGGCCAGCAGCAGCGGCGAATAGTGCAGCTGCGTGAACGCGGTGCGCGCGATCATGTTCCAGATGTCGCGCCAGCTGTCGTACGGACGCAGCGACACGCTGCGGTCGGCCAGGTCGAGCCGGATCGGGTGGCGGCCGCTGCCGCGGTGCTTGATCTGCGCGGCCAGGCTGCAGTCGTCGATCAGCGCGCCGCGGATCGACTCGATGCCGCCCGCTTCCTCGAGCGCCATGCGCTTCACCAGCATGCAGCCGCCCGCGGCACCGGCCGTCCGGTTGCGCGGGTTGTTGATCCACGAGAACGGGTAGAGCTTCGCGAAGAAGAACACGAACGCCGGGATCAGCGCCTTTTCCCAGAACGAATCGCAGCGCAGCCGCACCATCAGCGACACGAGATCGCGGTTCTCGGCCTGCGCGCGCGTGACGAGCTGCGCGACGGCGTCCGGCGGATGGCCGATGTCGGCGTCCGTCAGCAGCAGGTAGTCGGCCGGCAGGCCGAGCGCCTGCACCGCGGCGATCCCCTGCGACTGCGCCCACACCTTGCCCGACCAGCCGGCCGGCAGCGGCTTCGCGGCCAGCACCGTCAGCCGGTCGGCGCGGTTGATCGCGAGCGCGGCCGCGCGGGCGGCGTCGGCGGTGCCGTCGTCGCTGTGGTCGTCGACAATGATCAGATGAAATTCGCCCGGGTAATCCTGCTCGAGCAGCGAAGTCGCCGCCCGGGCGATCACGTCGGCCTCGTTGCGCGCCGGCACCACCGCGACGACGGCCGGCCAGCCGGCCTCGGCCGCGGCGCCGCGCGCCTCGGGCGGCAACGGCCGCGCGGGCACCGCGCGCCAGAAACCGCCACGCGCGACGAGCAGCACGATCCAGATGATCAGCGACAGCCCGGACACCAGGAAAGCGAGAACCAGCATCATCGGCGCGCCTCCTGCCGGGCGCCGGGTTCGGCAAGATCAATGGGGGTCAGGAACAAAGCGCCCGAAACCGCACGGGCGGCCGGGTAATACGCGTAAGAATCGACGGTCATCGAATGGCCTTGAAATGAGCGCGACGCCGGGCAGCCGGAGCGGCTGCCCGCGAAACCGCATAGTTTACTGGGTTCCGCACGCGCCAGCGCCGACGCGGCTCTCCCGCAAATGCAACACGGCGGATACAGCACCAAAGCAAGGACGGCCCGATAGAGTTAAAATGCGCGATTGATTCGGGGTTCCGGGGCCTGGCCGGCCGGTTCGTTCCTGCCTTCATAACATCAAGCCGGGGCGAGCGAGCGAGTGCCAGCTCCTCGAACCCCGGCGTCTGTCGTCGGAGTTCGCTCACTTATGCGAGTCATCCTTGCCCAGCCCCGCGGCTTTTGTGCGGGGGTTGTCCGTGCGATCGAGATCGTCGATCGCGCGCTGCAACAGCACGGTGCGCCGGTCTATGTGCGTCACGAGATCGTGCATAACCGGCATGTCGTCGAAAACCTGCGTGATAAAGGGGCGCGATTCGTTGAGGAGCTCGACGAGGTGCCCCACGGCGCTGTCGCGATCTTCAGCGCGCACGGTGTCGCCCAGACGGTCGAGCGCGATGCGCAAACGCGCGGGCTCGACGTGCTCGACGCCACCTGCCCGCTCGTCACGAAAGTGCACGTGCAGGGCCGCCAGTACGTCGCGGCGGGCCGCCGGCTGATCCTGATCGGCCACGCGGGGCACCCGGAAGTCGAGGGTACGATCGGCCAGATTCCAGCCGAGGTGATCCTCG
Organism: Burkholderia sp. LK4; assembly: GCF_001043615.1. Classification (NCBI taxonomy): domain Bacteria; kingdom Pseudomonadati; phylum Pseudomonadota; class Betaproteobacteria; order Burkholderiales; family Burkholderiaceae; genus Burkholderia; species Burkholderia sp. LK4. Next base: position 42,370 of record NZ_LDUL01000026.1, on the reverse strand, counting down.
TGCAAAGCGAAGCGGAAGTCGATACGCTGACGCTGCCCGTCGACACGCCGGTCGCGTACATCACGCAGACCACGCTGTCGGTCGACGATACGCGCGGCATCATCGAAGCGCTGCAGCGCCGGTTCACCGACATCGTCGGCCCGGACACGCGCGACATCTGCTACGCCACGCAGAATCGCCAGGCTGCCGTGCGCGAACTGAGCGAACAGGTCGACGTACTGCTCGTGGTCGGTGCGACGAACAGCTCGAACTCGAACCGCCTGCGCGAGATCGGCACCGAAAGCGGTGTGCCGAGCTACCTCGTCGCCGACGGTTCGGAAGTCAGGGCCGAATGGTTCGCGAATGCGACGACCGTCGGCCTGACCGCCGGGGCGTCCGCGCCCGAGGAAATGGTTGAAGATGTAATCGGCGCGTTGCGCGCGCTGGGGCCCGTCGACGTCACGACGATGGCGGGCCGTGAAGAAAAAGTCGAATTCAAGTTGCCGGCGAAGCTCACGCAAGCTGTCGCCCGCGAAGTTTAAGGAGGACATCTCTTGTCTATTCCGCTGCTCCAGCAAGTCCGCGTCGGCGCGTACATCACACGCCAACACCTGTCCGGCAACAAACGCTATCCGCTCGCGCTGATGCTCGAGCCGCTGTTCCGCTGCAACCTCGCTTGCAACGGCTGCGGCAAGATCGATTACCCGGATCCCATCCTGAACCAGCGCCTGTCCGTCCAGGAATGCCTGGAAGCGGTCGACGAGTGCGGCGCACCCATCGTGTCGATCGCCGGCGGCGAGCCGCTGCTGCACAAGGAAATGCCGGAAATCGTCCGCGGCATCATGAAGCGCAAGAAGTTCGTCTACCTCTGCACGAACGCGCTGCTGATGGAAAAGAAGATGGACGACTACCAGCCGAGCCCGTACTTCGTCTGGTCGGTCCACCTCGACGGCGACGCGCAGATGCACGACCACTCTGTGTCGCAGGAAGGCGTGTACGACAAGGCGGTCGCGGCGATCAAGGAAGCGAAGCGCCGCGGTTTCCGCGTGAACATCAACTGCACGCTGTTCAACGATGCGATCCCCGAGCGCGTCGCGAAGTTCTTCGATACGCTCAAGCCGATCGGCGTCGACGGCATCACCGTGTCGCCGGGCTACGCGTATGAGCGCGCACCGGATCAGCAGCACTTCCTGAACCGCGACAAGACGAAGAACCTGTTCCGCGAGATCCTGAAGCGCGGCGAAGGCGGCAAGCGCTGGTCGTTCAGCCAGTCGTCGCTGTTCCTCGACTTCCTGGCCGGCAACCAGACGTACAAGTGCACGCCGTGGGGCAACCCGGCGCGTACGGTGTTCGGCTGGCAGAAGCCGTGCTACCTGGTCGGCGAAGGTTACGTGAAGACCTTCAAGGAACTGATGGAAGACACGAACTGGGACAACTACGGCGTCGGCAACTACGAGAAGTGCGCGGACTGCATGGTCCACTGCGGCTTCGAGGCGACCGCCGTGATGGACACGATGGCGCATCCGCTGAAGGCGTTCGCCGTGAGCCGCAAGGGCATCAAGACCGACGGCCCGTTCGCACCGGACATTCCGATCGACAAGCAGCGTCCGGCCGAGTACGTGTTCTCGCGCCACGTCGAGATCAAGCTCGAGGAAATCCAGCGCGCCGGCAAGGGCAAGCTGCAGAAGCCGGCGAAACCGGCAGCCGCCGCTTAAGCGCGTTTCGCCACGCGGGAGGCTTGCCTTCCGCGCCGGCGGGAAAAAAGAAGCGCCACGGAGCCTGCTCCGTGGCGCTTTTGTTTTGGGCCGAGGTGTCGAGTCGCGTTCCGCCGTCGCCCTGTGGAAACGACAGACCACGACAGCCGTTAATCGCTGCTTCGGCGATTAACAGCGGCCGTGCCGGTGCGGCCGGCCCTGTCTCCTCCAGACTCCCGGCAAAACCAACGCGAGACGCTACGCGGCCAGCGATTCGGCCGCGTGCATGCGGATCTTCTCCGCCGCGCCCGCGACGAGCGCCGGCTGGCCGCTCGACGCGAACGCGCAGACGTGCTCCCACAGCTCGGCCAGCCGACGCCGCGTGAGCGTCGTGACGCACGTGTCGTTCGCCGCGAGCACATGCTCGAGCACCGCGCATTCGTCGTCGTGCAGCGTCCATGCGCCGCCTTGCGCCGCGCGTGCCACGCCCGCGTCGAGCACGCGCTCCGCGTCGACGCACAGGTCGATGTCGGCATCCGCGCACACCGCATCGTCGAGCGCCAGGAACACCAGGTAGACGCTCGTGCGCAACCGCATCAGCAGCGCCTCGTTGCCATGCCCGCCGCGCAGCGCGACAAGCGCCATGTGGCATTTCAGCGAGATGTCGCGTGCATGCACCGGAGGCAGCGGCAGCAACCACTCGCGGGTCAGCGGCACGTGGCGGCGGTGCTTCCGGGAGCCCTTCATGACGGGCTCCCGCTTGCAGGCGCATCGCTCGCCGCGACGGCCGGCCACGCGGTGCGGCACGCAACGGCATCACGGCGCGCATGGCGGCGGTGTTTCGCACGACGTCGCGCGCCGCGCGTATCGTCCCGCCGCTGCGACGCTCGCGCGGCCGGCAGCCGGCGCAGCGCCGACGCTCGCACGACGCAGGCAAATCGGATCGGGCAAGCCATGCTCGTCTCCTGCATCAGAACGTGTTCTCGCCTTTCAGGTAGTACGCGGTCTTCACGAAGAACGCCTTGACCGGATGGCCGCCCTGCGCGTCGCGTGCGGCGCGCGCCTCCATCTCGGCCCGCTCTTCGCGCGACCGGTCCGGCACCGGATTGCGGACACGTTCGAGCGCACGCTGCATCGCGAGCGGATAGTTCTGGTTGCCGGCCGACGTCGCGCGATAACCCGCGCGCGTCATCTGCATCAGTTGCACGTTGGTTTCGGCACGCGCCGCCGACCAGCTCGACAGCGAGGCATTCGATGCCCCATCGGAAACCGCCGACTGCGCAAAGCTGACGGCGGGCAGCGCAACGAGTGCGCAGGAAAGTACCGCAACGGGAACGAGGGATCGCATAGTGGCCTCCAGGTGGTTGTCCCCGCATCGATCGTGTTCGACGATGCGTTGAAAGCATCGTATGTCGCGCTGCATGCCGCTTGAATAGCCGATTCCGCAATTGATATTTTCGGCTGCGGAATACGGTGCGCGAATCACGTCATGCGCGAATCCCGCCCAATCGGAATTTCCTTATTTCATTCAATGCCCTGATCGCATTTGTTCAGACGATCCGAAGCCGTGCATACAGCGCTTTTTCAATTTCGGAAATGACGTGTTGCCGATGCGATCGCAGCGGGCGCACCTTCCGGCAAGGCTTCCGGTGTGATATCGCGCGTGCGGATACCCGCGGATAGTTATCTCAAACCGCGGCGTTGCCGGATCGAACGGTTCTCGTGATTCAGGACAAGCATCGCATCCAGCTTGCCGGATAGCGACACGACGTGCGCGGCAAGGACGCGCGATAATCACGCATCGGCCGTTTCGCACGGCACCTCATGCATTCCCATTTTTATCGAGTCCTTCCATGGCTGCCCTCGACACCACCGAGATCCACAGTTGGCATGCGCACGTCTATTTCGATGCGGCCAGCCGCGACGCCGCGTGGGCGTTGCGCCAGGTCGTCGACGAACGGTTCGGCGCGATCATCGAACTCGGCCGCTTTCACGAACGCCTCGTCGGCCCGCACCCGGCGTGGTCGTACCAGATCGCGTTCGACACCACGCGCTTCGACGAAATCGTGCCGTGGCTCGTGCTGAATCACGGCGCGCTGGATATCTTCCTGCATCCGAATACGGGCGACGAACTGCGCGACCATCGCGATTGCGCAGTGTGGATCGGGAAGTCGTACGTGCTGAATCTCGACGCGCTGGCCGGATAACGGCCGAAAATCGGCCGGAAAGCGGCCGATAAGCGCCGCCTTCGCCGCGGCGGCATCCACGTTTCGGGTCGACGTGAAACGTCCCGCGACGGCGCGCTCATACAGTGGGTTCCGTTATCGACACTTCCGGAACCCGCCATGACACAACCCGATCCCGATGCCCGGCGCATTTACGAAGGCTGGCACGCGGCCGTCGTCGCGCGCGACGTCGATGCGCTGATGGCGCTGTATACCGACGACGCGGTGCTCGAAACGCCGCTGATCGTCGTCACGCTGCCCGGTCACGGCTCGGGCGTGCTGCACGGCAAGGCCGCGATCGGTGCGTTCTTCGCGGCCGGCCTGCGCAATCCGGGCAACCGGCTCGGGCGCTGGTACCGCACCGGGTTGTTCTTCTCGAACGGCCGCCAGCTCACGTGGGAATATCCGCGCGCGACGCCGGAAGGCGACCAGGTCGATCTCGTCGAAGTAATGGACCTGCGCGACGGACTGATCGCGCATCATCGCGTGTACTGGGGATGGGTCGGCTTTCTCGCGCTGCGGGCCGCCGCGCCGGCGCCCGAACGCGCATGACGGCCGCCGCGCCGAACCGTGCCGCGGCCCGCCGCGTGCTCGCCGCGACCTGCGTGAGCTACACGCTCGTGCTGCTCGACGCGTCCATCGTCAACGTCGCGCTCACCGATATCGCCCACACGTTCGGCAGCCGTATAGCCGGCCTGCAGTGGATCGTGAATGCGTACACGCTCGCGTTCGCGAGCCTGCTGATGACGGGCGGCACGCTCGGCGACCGGCTGGGCGATCGCACCGTCTATGTCGCGGGGCTCGCGATCTTCGTCGCCGCATCCGCGCTGTGCGGCATCGCGCCGAGCCTCCCGGCGCTCGCGATCGCCCGCGCGCTGCAAGGTGTCGGCAGCGCGATGCTGGTGCCCTGCTCGCTCGCGCTGCTCAACCGCGCGTTCCCCGAGCCGGCCGCGCGCGCATCGGCAATCAGCCTGTGGATGGGCTGCGGCGGCATCGCGATGGCGTCGGGCCCGCTGATCGGCGGCCTGCTGATCCACCTGTCCGGGTGGCGCAGCCTCTTCTTCGTGAACCTGCCGCTCGGGCTTGCCGGCATCTGGCTCGCCCGCACGGTCACGCGCGCCGCCGGCGACGCGTCGCGACATTTCAACTGGGGCGGCCAGGCCGCGGCCATCGTCGCGATCGCCACGTTGATCGGCACGCTGATCGAAGGCCCGTCGCTCGGCTGGCGCTCCGCGCCGATCGTCGGCGGCGCGGCGACGAGCGCCGTCGCGTGGATCGCGTTCATCGCGATCGAAGCCCGCCGCCGCGAACCGATGCTGCCGCTCGCGTTCTTCCGCAACCGGCTGTTCGCCGGATCGACGTTCGTGTCGATGGCATCGGCGTTCGTGTTCTACGGCTTGCTGTTCGTCCTCAGCCTGTTCTATCGGCAGATCCGCGGCGCGAGCCCGCTCGACACCGGGCTCGCGTTCCTGCCGATGACGGCGATGGTCGCGCTCGGCGGACTGTGCTCGGGCAGGCTCGTTGCACGCTTCGGTGCGCGCGGTTCGATGTGCGCCGCATTCGCGCTCTATGCGGCCGGCGCGCTCGGGATGACGGGCATCAGTGCGGCGACACCGGCGTGGCTCGCCGTCGCGCCGATGCTCGCGATCGGCTTTGCATCGGGATTCATCTCGCCGGCCGCGACGTCGCCGGCGCTCGGGACGGTCGACCGCCGCCGCGCGGGCGTGGCGGCGGCCGCGCTGAACGCGGCGCGGCAGAGCGGGTCGGCGCTCGGTGTCGCGATCTTCGGCGCGTGCATCGCGACCGTGCAGCCGTTTCCGGTGGCGATGCGGGTGGCGTTGCTGGCGGCTGTGGCGATATCCGGGTCTGCGATGGCGACGTGGTGGATCGCGACAAGGGAAGTGCTGAAAGTGGGCGCTCACACGGTCGGGATTCGTGTGCTCGAAGGCGAATAGATCATTCGCCCGAAGCGAAAGCGTTTCACGACGAACAGCGCCACGCACGAGCGGATCTTCCTGCACACGCCCCCTGGTTCATCGCATTACGTCCGCATACGCGTTGCGAACACAACGACCTCGTGTGCCGGTGCGCCGACATGCGTCAACCCGATGCCGGTGCGATCGTCGATCAGCGACCGGTCGACACGGCGGCGGCAGCGGCGGCGGCTGACGCCGCCTTCCGCTCACGCAACGTACATCGCGACGCTGACGAACTGGCACAGGCTGCCGGCCAGCACGAACAGATGCCAGATACCGTGCCCGTGGCGGATGCGTTCGTCGTTGATGAAGAAGTAGATACCCGCGCTGTAGATCAGGCCGCCGGCCACGAGCCACGCGGTGCCGACCGGCGGCAGCGCGTGGATCAGCGGACGTACCGCGACGAGCGCGAGCCAGCCCATCGCCACGTACAGGATCATCGACAGCATGCGCGTGCGCCGCCCGAGCGTCAGTTCCTGCACGATGCCGAACACGGCCAGCCCCCAGCTCACGCCGAACAGCGACCAGCCCCACGGGCCGCGCAGCGTGACCAGCGTGAACGGCGTATAGCTGCCGGCGATCAGCAGGTAGATCGCCGAGTGATCGCACTTCTGCAGAATGGCCTTCAGGCGCGGGCTACGCACGCTGTGGTACAGCGTCGAGATCGCGTAGAGCACGCAGAGCATCGCGCCGTACACACTGAAACTCACCACCTTGTACGCGTCGCCTTCGAGCGCGCCCATCGTCACCAGTGTTACCAGCCCTGCCACCGATAGCACCGCGCCGACGAGATGGGTAATGCTGTTGAAACGCTCACCGGCATGCACGACGGGCTCCTCCTGTGCGGGTTCATCGGGTTGAATGATTCACATGATACCGGCCGGGAAACGAAGCCGGGTTGCAGGCAGATCAAGCCCGGCACACGGACGGCTCCGCGGCGCCGCGCGCCCGGCGCGTCACGCTCGTCGCCGCATGGCGAACCGGCGCGTGCCGCCGGGCGGCTCATCCACCCTCCACCTTCCACCCTCCAGCAGCCGTCAACCGTCGCTGTCTGCCGGCGGCGCCCACTCGGCCACGAGCTTCAGCAGGCCGGGAAAACGCAGATCGAGATCTTCCGTGCGCACGCGGCTGCGCCGCTCGAGCCCGTATTGACGCTGGCGCAGCACGCCCGCGTCGCGCAACGCCTTGAAGTGATGGGTGAGCGACGATTTCGGGCGATCGAAGCCGAACCAGCCGCAAGGATGGTCGTAAGCCTCGGATTCCAGCATCAGTTTCCGCACGATCGTCAGTCGCAACGGATCGGCCAGCGCGCCAAGAATGGTTTCGAGCCGAAGCTCGGCGACGTCCGGCTCCGGCAGCGGATCGGGCAAATCCGCGGGCGCCGGCACGAGGCCGGCCGCCCGTTCAGGGTGGGTTCGTTTCATGTCCGCAAGCATATCACCCTGTACGAGTTTTTTCGAACTAAGCTATAGTTCGAAAAAACTCGTACAAGGAGCGCATTCATGTCCGACACCGCCGTACCCCAATCGCGACCCGCGGGCTCGCGTTCCGCGCCTCGCATGGCACACGCCGCCTGGATGGTCACCGCCGTGTTCATGCTGTCCAACTCGCCGACGCCGCTGTACGTGTCCTGGCAGCGCGCACTCGGTTTCTCGTCCGGCACGCTGACCGTCATCTTCGCGCTCTACATCGCCGGCCTGCTGGGTACGCTGCTCGTCGCCGGCCAGCTTTCGGACCGTTACGGGCGCAAGCCGGTCCTGCTGCCCGGCCTCGCCGCGGCGCTGATCGCTTGCGCGTTGTTCGCGACCGCGTCGTCCGTCGCCATGCTCGCGGTCGCCCGCTTGCTGACGGGCATCGCGGTCGGCGTGATCGTGTCGGCGGGCATGGCGTCGGTGATCGATCTCGCGGGCACCGAGCGCCGCAAGGCCGCGCTGCTCGCGTCGGTCGCCATGGTGCTCGGCGCGGGGCTCGGGCCGTTGCTCGCCGGGATTGCCGCGCAAACCGCCGCGCATCCGGTCGCCCTCGTCTTCGGCGTCGAGTTCGTGATCCTGCTGAGCGCGTTGGCCGTCGCGCTGCGGCTGCCGCGCAACCAGCCCGCGCAGGCGCCAGGCGACGCGCCGCCGCTACGTCTGCCGTCCGTGCCGGTTCACAACCGGCGCCATGTCGCCAGCGGTGTCGCCGTGTTCGGGCCGGGCATCACCGCGACCTCCTTCGTGCTTGCGCTGGGTCCGTCGTTGCTGGCACGCCTGCTTCACGTGCGCAGCCCGCTGCTCGCGGGCGGCATGGCCTGCGCGATGTTCATCGCCGCTACCGGCGTCCAGTTCGTCGCGCGGCGCGGATCGATCCGTGCGACGTTCGTTGCCGGCACGGTCGCCACCACGCTGTCGATGATGATGCTTTGCATCGCCGTGCATGCGTCGTCGGCTGCCGTCCTCGTCGCGGCGGCGCTCTTCGCGGGCGCGGGACAAGGCCTCGGGCAGCTCGGCGGCCTGACGCTGATCGGCCTGCACGTACCGGACGCGCGGCGCGCCGAAGCGAACGCCGTCATGAACATCGGCGGCTACCTCCCGGCGGGACTGATGCCCGTGATGACCGGGTACGCGATCGACCGCATCGGCTTCACGGCAGGCGCGACCGGTTTCGCCGTCGCCTTGACGCTGATCGCGCTCGCCGCGGGGGCCGCCGCGGTGCTTGCGCTCCGTCACGACAACGACTGACGGCCGCACGCGACGGCATGCGTTGCACGAGCCGGTCGCCTTGCGGCGACATGAAAAAAGGCGTCATGGCTTTCACGCCATGACGCCTTTTCATTCTTTCCTGTCGTTTCAACCGCTCAACAGCACTTCCCTGCTCCCGACCCGTACCGCGCGTTCTGGCGCTCGCGGAAGAATTCCTCGTACGTCATCGGCTCGCGGTCCGGATGGGTCTCGCGCATGTGCGCGACGTAGGTGTCGTAGTCGGGCAGGCCGACCATCAGCCGCAACGCCTGCCCGAGGTAACGCCCCGCGCTGCGCAGGTCGCTGCCAAGATCGCTGAACATCGCGGCCTCCCCTCAACGTCCGCTGCCGAGCGCCTGCGCGGCCGGCATCGCTTCGTACGGCGTCTCGCGCACGGTCGGCTTCGACTCGCGGCGCGCGCGCAGCACGGCGAGCACGCCGTACACCGCGATCGCCACGACGACGAAGATGAACAGCCCGGCCAGCGCCGCGTCGATGTAGTCGTTGAAGATGATCCGCTTCATCTGCGCGATCGACTTCGCCGGCGCGAGCACCTTGCCTTCGTCCACCGCGGCCTGCAGCTTCGCGGCGTGCGCGAGGAAGCTGACCTTCGGGTTCGCGTCGAAAATCTTCTGCCAGCCGGCGGTCAGCGTGCAGATCAGCAGCCACACGGTCGGCACGATCGTCACCCACGCATAACGCTCGCGCTTCATCTTGAACAGCACGACGGTGCCGAGCACCAGCGCGATCGCGGCCAGCATCTGGTTCGAGATGCCGAACAGCGGCCACAGCGTGTTGATGCCGCCGAGCGGATCGACCACGCCCTGGTACAGGAAGTAGCCCCACGCGGCCACGCACAGCGCGGTGGCGACCAGGTTCGCGGGCAGCGACTCGGTGCGCTTGAGCGCCGGGTGGAACGTGCCGAGCAGGTCCTGCAGCATGAAGCGGCCCGCGCGCGTGCCCGCGTCGACGGCCGTCAGGATGAACAGCGCTTCGAACAGGATTGCGAAGTGATACCAGAACGCCATCATCGCTTCGCCGCCGATCACCTGGTGCAGGATGTGCGCCATGCCGACGGCCAGCGTCGGCGCGCCGCCCGCGCGCGCGATGATCGTCGTTTCGCCGACGGCCTTCGCGGTCTGCGTCAGCATGTCCGGCGTCAGCACGAAGCCCCATTGCGTGACCGTGTTGGCCACCGCTTCCGGCGTCGAGCCGAGCACGGCGGCCGGTGCGTTCATCGCGAAGTAGATGCCCGGCTCGATCACGCACGCGGCAACCAGCGCCATGATCGCGACGAACGATTCCATCAGCATCGCGCCGTAACCGATGAAGCGCGCGTTGGTTTCGTTGTCGATCAGCTTCGGCGTCGTACCCGACGAGATCAGCGCATGGAAGCCCGACACGGCGCCGCACGCGATCGTGATGAACAGGAACGGGAACAGGTTGCCCGACCACACCGGGCCCGTGCCGTCGACGAACTTCGTCAGCGCGGGCATCTTCAGTTCCGGCGCGACGACGAGGATGCCGATCGCGAGGCCGAGGATCGTGCCGATCTTCAGGAACGTCGACAGGTAGTCGCGCGGCGCGAGCAGCAGCCACACCGGCAGCACCGATGCGACGAAGCCGTAGCCGATCAGGATCCACGTGAGCTGCGTGCCGGTGAACGTGAACCACGCGGCGAGCGTCGGCGAATCGTGCACGTGCTGGCCGAACGCGATCGACGCCATCAGCAGCACGAAGCCGATGATCGACACTTCGCCGATGCGGCCCGGACGGATGTAGCGCGTGTAGACGCCCATGAACAGCGCGATCGGAATCGTCGCGGCGACGGTGAACGTGCCCCACGGCGAATTGGTCAGCGCCTTCACGACGATCAGCGCGAGCACCGCGAGGATGATCACCATGATCAGGAACGCGCCGAACAGCGCGATCACGCCGGGCACCGTGCCGAGCTCCATCTTGACGAGGTCGCCGAGCGAACGGCCGTCGCGGCGCGTCGAGATGAACAGCACGATGAAGTCCTGCACCGCGCCGGCGAACACGACGCCGGCCAGGATCCACAGCATGCCGGGCGTGTAGCCCATCTGCGCGGCGAGCACGGGCCCGACGAGCGGGCCGGCGCCGGCGATCGCGGCGAAGTGATGGCCGAACAGCACGTACTTGTTGGTCGGCACGTAGTCGAGGCCGTCGTTGTACTTGACGGCCGGCGTCATCCGCAGCCCGTCGAGCTGCATGACCTTGCTGGCGATGAAACGGCTGTAGAAGCGATACGCGATCAGATACACGCAGACTGCGGCGATCACGATCCAGAGGGCACTGACGCGCTCGCCGTGTGCGAGTGCGATCGTGCCGAACGCGAACGCGCCGAGCAGCGCGACCGCAATCCAGAGCAGGGTACTGGAAGCCCGATTCATGGCGTCTCCTGGTCTCCAATGTGTTTTTGAGTGGATGCGGCGAGGCGCCGAACCCGCGTGACGTCGATGCGTCGTGCCGCGGTCTCGCAAAGGCCGCGGCGATGGGCCGTAGTATTCCGTGTGACCGGGGAGGCTTACAAGCGGTTAACTACGTATGCGGAGCTACGTAGAATTACGTAGATGCCGGTTGCGTAGATATCGTCCGGCGCGCGATTGATCGTGAACGGCGGGCCACGTACAGTGTTCACCTGTCTCTCTGCCGGAACCGCCATGCCGATCGGATTTCAGAAGATGAACGCAAACGGCGACGACTTCGTCATCGTCGACCTGCGCGGTCAGGATCAGGAACACCTGCCGCGTATCGACCGCGACCTCGTGCGACGCATGGGCGACCGGCACCGCGGCATCGGCTTCAACCAGCTTGCCGTCGTGTCGGACTGCGACGACGCGGCGGCCCGCATCGCGTTCTGGAACGCCGACGGCTCGCCGCTCGACACCTGCGGCAGCGCAACGCGCGGCGTCGCATGGAAGCTGATGCGGGAATCCGGCATGGCGTCGCTCGTGCTGCGGACCCGCCGCGGTTATCTCGTGTGTTCGAGGGAGACGAACGGCCTGATCACCGTCGAGATGGGCACGCCGCTCACCGGCTGGCGGGACGTGCCGGTCGCCGACGCGCTCGACACTCTCGCGCTGCCGCTGCCCGGCGCGCCGGCCGCCTGCAATATGGGCAACCCGCATTGCACGTTCTTCGTCGACGACCTCCACACGATCGATGTCGCGGCACTCGGCTCCGCCATCGAAACGCATCCGCTGTTTCCGCAGAAAACCAACGTGCATTTCGTTCAGGTCATCGATCGCACGCATATTCGCCTGCGCATCTGGGAGCGCGGCGGCGGCGTGCCGCTCGGTTCGGGATCGTGTTCGTGCGGTGCGGTCGTCAACGGCATCCGGCGCGGGCTGCTCGACGATACGGTGCGCGTGACCTGCGACGGCGGCGACGTCACCGTTCGATGGGACGGTACCGGCAGCGTGCTCCTGAGCGGGCCGGTTTCGTTCGGGTTCAGCGGGGTATGGGTGGGCGGAGAGTAGCCGGCGATCTGATCGCCGGCATGTGCGGCATTCACGGCGTGTGACGGCGCACCGCGCCGATCCGCGCGCGATGCGCAGTTGCATCGGCATCGATCGTCGAGGCAATTCGCCCGGAGCCACGATGCGAGGCCGAGCCGCCGCCGACTCGCGCCGACTCGCATGGCCATCGACGAACGACGGTCGCCGCCCCCGGCGCGGTGCGCGCCGGGCGGCGATGCATCGAATCGACGATCAGTGCTTGTCGTCGACCTTCTTCGGCTTCGGCGGCGACGGCACCTTCGCGTACTGGAACGCCGGCGTCGCCTTCAGCGCTTCCTTCGTCGCGCCCGGCAGGTAGATGTTGCCCTTGCGCACGTCGAGCGACGCGATCGGCACCGCGACGTCGTGCGCGGCCACGCCGAGGAAGCCGCCGGCCGACACGATCGCCGCGGACACCGAGCCGTCCGGCGCGACGATCAGGTCGCGCACGGTGCCGACCTTCTGGTTGTCGTCGTTGTAGACGGCCTTGCCGAGCACGCTCTTCTTCACGCTCCAGCCTTCGAGCAGCGCCTGCGATTGCTCGACGGTGACGCTGATCGGCTGCGCACCTGCGATCTGCGCGTGCGCGCTGACGCTCGAGGCGAGGACGGTTGCTGCGATGAGGGTCTTGTAGAAAGCCATGCTGTTGTGCACTCCGGTGAATTGTTGTCGGTCGCGGCGGCCGGCCGAGCCGCCGCCGTGCATGCGCCGCGCGAAGCCCGGCGGCCCGCGCGCGACACATCGCACCGGCCCATGTTAGCGCCACTCGCGCAACGCTGCATCGGACGCGATGACGCAGCACCCGTCACCCGCCCCGCGCGATGGCGACACTACGGACAACGCAGCGAATCGCGAACGCGATCGAACTCCGGCAGATAACGCGCGTAGTTCTCCTCGCGCGCCGTGTAGATCAGCGCACAGGTCTTCGTGTCGCCGGCAGTCGCCACGACCGCCTGGTGGACGACTGCGTCGCCGAGCGTCTCCTTGTGCTCGCAAGTCAGTGCGGGCCTGCCGGCTATCGTTTCGTTTGCCGCGTGCGGCGATTCGGTCGCGCTGCCCCCTTCCCCGCCTCCCTCGTCCCACCCGTCGCAGAGGCTCGACAGGGCATCGTCGCTCTTGTCGCCGATGACGAACTCGATCCCGGCCGAGATCAGCCCGAACCTGAAGCGCCGGATCCGGTAGGTCGCGTCGCCGCGATCCTCCGGCTGGTTCGCGACCCGCCATCCCGCAGGCAGACGCAGTTCCGCGGGCGCCGGATAGTCGCGCACGAGCCGCAGGTCGTTGTCGAAGTTCAGCACACCCGCAACACCCAGCACGACAATCGCCGTCGCAATCGACAGCCAGACGCCGAGCAGCGTCAGCAGGCCGATGCCCGCCGCACGCCAGTTCGATTGCAGTGCGCCACCGGCCGCCCGGTGAGCGTCGACGGCCGCGCGCTGCGCGTGCCGTGCATAGACGATCGTCCCGGCGAGGCCGGCAATGACGACCACATGCACGAGCGCGTGGGGCACCGCCGCGGTTTCCGGAACGTCCGCCGCCGCGTAAAGCACGATCGACACGAGCGTGACGAGTGCCGTGACGAGAATCTGCCGCTGCGCGAGCGCGCGGTGGCCGAGACGCCGCGCGTTCGCCGCGAGCAGGATGCCGCCGGCGAGCGGCGAGCCGAGAAACGCCGCCCAGCCTATGCCCGCCATCGTGAACAGCTTGCCGGGCGGCACCGTCGCCGCCCCGCCGGAAGCAGCGGGTTCGCCCGGGACAGCCGGTGCGTCGGAAGGGAAATCGGTCATGCCGGTATCGTCCGTGTCATGCGTTGCGCGACTGTGCACGCCGTTGCCGCACGGCGTCGGCCAGCACGTCGAGCACCGGCTCCGTCTGCGTCCAACTCAGGCATGCATCCGTGATCGATACGCCGTACTTCAGCGGCACGCCCGGCTTCAGGTCCTGCCGCCCTGCCTCGAGATGACTCTCCACCATCACGCCGACGATCCGGTGCTCGCCCTGCCCCAACTGCCGCGCGAGATCCTGCGCCACCTCGATCTGCCGCTCATGCGACTTGTTCGAGTTCGCGTGCGAGCAGTCGACCATCACCTGTTCGCGCAACCCGGCCTTGCGCAGCACCGCGCAGCTCGCCTCGACATGTTCGGCGTCGTAGTTCGGGCCGTTCTTGCCGCCGCGCAGGATCACGTGCGCATCGTCGTTGCCGCGCGTCTCGAAGATCGCGGCCATCCCCATCTTCGTCATCCCCATGAACGCATGGCTCGCGGCCGCCGCGACGATCGCGTCCGACGCGACCTGCACGCCGCCGTCGGTGCCGTTCTTGAAACCGATCGGGCAGCTCAGGCCCGACGCGAGCTGGCGGTGGCTCTGGCTCTCCGTCGTGCGCGCGCCGATCGCGCCCCATGCGATCAGGTCGGCGATGTATTGCGGGCTCAGCAGGTCGAGGAATTCGGTCGACGCCGGCAGGCCCAGTGCGTTGATGTCGAGCAGCAATTGCCGCGCGGCACGCAGCCCTTCGTTGATGCGGAAGCTGCCGTCGAGGCGCGGGTCGTTGATGTAGCCCTTCCAGCCGACCGTCGTGCGCGGCTTCTCGAAGTAGACACGCATCGTGATCAGCAGGTCGTCCTTCAGCGCATCGGCGGCGGCCTTCAGCCGGCGTGCGTAGTCGAGCGCCTGGTCGTGATCGTGGATCGAGCACGGGCCGACGACGAGCAGCAGCCGGTCGTCGCGGCCGTGCAGGATGTCGCCGATCGCGCGGCGCGTGTCCTCGACGAGCGTCTGCGTGGCGGCCGGCACCGGCAGCTCGTCCAGCAGCAGCGCGGGCGAAATCAGCGGGCGCACGGCGCCGATGCGGACGTCGTCGATGCGCGTGGTGTCCTGCGTCGCGTCGGCGCTGCCTACCTCGCGATCGTGGGAAGGATTGTCGAGGTTCTGCATGGTGATTCTCCGGGGGACGTCTGTAATGGTGAGCAGGCTCGATTATGGCACCCGGGCGGGGCGGCGAAGGGTTCCGGCGGGAGGGCCGGGCACGGCAAAGGCCGCGTTGACGCGATCGGGATCAATCCCGGAATGAAAAAAGCGACCCGTGAAGGGTCGCCCGGCCATGCGCCTCGCGGTGCGGTGCGGCTAGTGCAGCGTCTCGGGCGCCAGCGAATTGCTCGGCAGCAGCGACGTCAGCCAGCAGTTGCTCGGCGCGGCTTTCCCGTTGAAACGGTCGTAGAGCCACGGCAGCATGCCGGCCACCCACGGCACGATCGCCCCGGCATGCTCGAGCGGATACTCGTTGTACGTGACCGGCGTGCCGCTGGCGCAGAACTTCTGCGCGAGCGCGCGCACGTCGTACGCGAGCATCACGCCATCACCCACCTGGCTGCTGAAGGTGCCGTCCAGCGCGCCCGCGGTGCCCTGGCCGATGAACATCGGGATCGTCGGCGATGCGGCCAGCCCGGCATTCACCTTGTTGGCATACGTCACGTACGCGGGAATGCTGTTGATGTCGTTCGCGTATTGCGGCTTGAACAGCGTGCCCCAGTGCAGCCCCGTGTATTTCGGCAGGATGTACGCAAGCGACTGGCTCTGGATGTCGTTGAACACGGCGACGCCGGTATCGCTGAGATAGGGCGTCAGGTCGAATCCGTAGCCGCGCGACAGCCCGGCCAGCGCGGCCGCGGCCACGCCGCCCCATACGATGCTGCCGTCGACATAACGCAGGTTGTGCGCGGGGTCGACCAGCACACCGCCTTCCGCCGCGCCGACGAGCTGCCTGTTGATCTCGGGCGCATAGCTCGGCGCGAGCTGCGCGGCCCAGTTCGTCGCGATCGCGCCGCCGGAATAGCCGATCATCGCGACCTTGCTCGACGGACTCAGGCCGGTCGACGGCGTATTGAGCGCCGCGCGGATCGAATCGAGCGTCGTCATCCCGTATTCGGGGCCGGCGGCGAAGTCGGCCGTCTGGCCTTCCGTATCGGGCACGATGACGTTGTAGCCGAGCAGCAGCAGCGTCGACAGCGGAATCGATTCCGCGCTGTAGAGCAGCGTGCCGACGTTGATGATCTTCGTGACGTCGCGATCGCCGGCGATCACCTGCGACGGCTCGTCGTACGGGTTCAGCGAATCGTAAGCCGACTGGTACGAGATGGCCCGGCCGTTGCTGACCTGGCTCCGGATCACCGACGTCACGTTCACGAC
Source organism: Burkholderia sp. LK4 (assembly GCF_001043615.1). NCBI lineage: Bacteria > Pseudomonadati > Pseudomonadota > Betaproteobacteria > Burkholderiales > Burkholderiaceae > Burkholderia > Burkholderia sp. LK4. The sequence goes on along the minus strand of NZ_LDUL01000026.1, from coordinate 26,073 downwards.
CGGCTGGTTCAGCGCGTTATTGGTGCGATACAGCAACTGCTGCGCGGTCAGCGCGGTCGGAATGCCGGCCACGTGATAGGTGACGTTGCGCGTCTTGAGCACCGTGCCCGGTGGAATCGATGCCAGCGGCGTGGTGCCGGTGTAGGTATAGAACGGATCGGACACGGCCGGTGCGCCGGCGCTGGCCGGCGGTGCGGCGACCGCCAGCGCGGCGGATACGGCTGCCGCGGCCAGCATGAAACGTCTGGAGGACATGGTTGGGGCCCCTGGGATAACCAGCTCTCATCGAAGGAAGTTCGGCGGTGTTGCAGACCATCGTGTGCGCCGCGTCAAAACCGTTTCCGTGCCATCGACTGTCTCCTGTGAAAGATTGATCCGGCCTGTTCTGAATTCGTCGTTTTAGTAGGAGTACAAACCGGATTAATTGAAGCACATCGAGAACGCGCTCGACGGGCGTTTTCCATTGTTTGAAGGTAAACGTCTAAACGCGCCGCCGCACGATGCGGGGCACGCCGGCCGTTCGGCCGACTGTCCGCGTTTTGCGGAAGTACCGTACGATCACGGCTGTCGGGTACCGAAGCGGCCGCGTCGTGCGATGCCGGCCGCACGGCGCACCGCCTGCCTGTGACCGATCGTTTCCTGCCCAGCCGACACGCCACGATGACCGTCTCCGAACTGCTCCGCGCCATTCGCCAACCGTATGCCGACCTGCTCGCGAAAGCGGCCGCACAACCGGCCGTGATCGCCGAACCGGCCTACCGGCGTGCCGACGGCACGCTCGCCACCGAAGGGCCGCTCGCGCTGCCGTGCCGGGCCGACATCATCGCGACCGAAGGCGAATCGGCCGGCCAGCCGGCGATGGTCGATTCCGCCACGCAGCTGGATTTCGAGCCGTTCGCGTTCGATCTCGACACGGCGGCCGTGTCGATCCGCCCGTTCGTGTGGGACTGGGCCGCGATCGAGGCCGACGGTCTCGACGAAAGCGCGGCGGCCGACGCGTTCAAGGCATGGTTCTTCACGTGGTTCGATGCCGACGACGAGAACACGCCGGCCGAAAGCGGTCTGCACGGGATCGTTCACTACCTGTCGGAACCGGTTCGCGCGGAACAGGGTTGGCGCGTCCATGCGGATCTCGGCTCCGCGCCCGAAACGGCCGTCGAGGATCTGCTGTTCCGGCTCGTCGATGCGGGCGCTTCGCGGATCAGCGTCGGTTGATTGGCCACTTCGTTTCCCTTACGCCATCATGAAAAAACTCTTCGCAGCCGTGCTGCTTTGCGTGTCGCTTCCGGCACTCGCCAAGGTATCCACCGACGTGTTCTGCTTCAGGTCGGACGGCGACAAACCCGTGCGCTTCGAGATGCGCACCTACTATGACGATGCGGTCAAATGGTCGGGCGGCATGGTGCGCTATGCGCAGTCGAAAACGGCCCTGCCCCTGGTGATCGAGCACGAGGAGGATGAGGTGCTCGACGAAAGCCGTCCGCACCAGTACACGACGACCTGGGTCGAAATGGTCGGCGGCAAGGTCAACGGGCGCTACGAAATGATGACCCAGGGCGCGATGGTCTATTCGATGACCTACACCAACGCACGCACCGGCAAGCAGACCGCGTTCGGCCGCGCGCTGGATGTCGATGCGTCCGAACAGACCGGGTGCCGCTGGTGATGCGCCCGCTGATCCGGATCGCATGGGCGCTGGTCGCGCTGCACGCAGGCTTCGCGCATGCCGCGCCGCGCACGGTCTACGAAGGCACGCTGCAAGGTGCCGGAGCCGTCGTGATGGAACTCGACGATCGCCCGGCCGCGGACGGCTCGATCTCCGGCCGCTACTTCTATGCGCAGCACGGCGTCGATATTCCGCTGCACGGCACGCCCGCGCAACTGGTCGAGCCGCTCGTGCGAACGCAGTTGCCGGACGACGCGCGCAGTCCGTTGGGATACCGCGAGCAAGCCAATTTCGATCATGCCGCGGCCACCTGGCAAGGCACGCGGGACAAGGCCGGCTATCGCGGCCGCTGGACCGACACACGCTCCGGCAAGACGCGCAGCTTCACGCTGCGGCGCGTCGCTGAATACGATCCCGACGCGGTTGCGCCCGGCTCCGTCGAAGCCGTTACCAACAGCATCGCCGGTGGCGTCGGCAGCGGTATCGCAAGCGGCGTGGCCATCGACATGCGGCAGGCGCCTTATGCCACGCTGAAGCTTGCCGGGCACGCGCAGCCGGCCGGCCCCGAGATTGGAGACGGCACCGTCGCGTACCGGATGTGGCGCGACCCGCGCACGAAGCTCATGTATCCGCGTCTGAGCCGCCATCCCGATGCAGCGGTCATGGCACGGGTCAACCGCCTGCTCGAACAGCAGCACTGGCAGATGAATCTCGCCGCGCTCGAATGTGCGTCGACCCGCTATTCCGACGATGGGCCGGCCGCCGGTTCGCTCGGCGGCTACGACGACGAACAGGTGACGGTCACGTGGCTGTCACCTGCGGCACTCGGCATCGTGGAATCGGGCAGTACGTACTGCGGCGGCGCTCATCCGAACAATCACTACGATCCGGTCACGTTCGACCTGCTGCGTGGTACGTACCTCGACTGGAATCGCGTGATCGACGCGGCTGCGACAGGCAAGGACGGCGACCGGGGAACGAGCCCCGCGCTGGTGAGTTTCATTACGCAGTTGCGCGACAAGGCAACACACGGTCTTCAGGTGACAGACGGCAAAGACGTCTCGCTGTCGTGCGCAGACGTGTTCCCCGAGTATCTGGCGTTCGAACTCGACGCACCCGGCAAGCTGTCGTTCGTCGTATCCGGGATCGGCCACGCGATGGGCGCCTGTCTCGGGCCGCAACTCGATGTGCCGTTTGCGGCGCTCGCGCCGATCCTGAGGCCGGGCGGCGCGCGTTATCTCGTACCGGGCGTCAAGCTGAAGTAATGCGGCGGTGCCGGCGCTATCCGCGTCGCGCCCCCGCCCGGCCGCGTGACGACCGGGCCGGGCGAGGGCGCATGAACCGCAGTCGCTCGTGTCAGGACGCGTCGCCTTGCGCGTCGACGTCGATGCCAAGCTCGCCGGCCATCCGCAGAACCAGCGCATTCAGTCGCGCCACTTCATCCGCGAGGCGCTTCTGTTCAGCCTTCAGCGCTTCGAATTCCGAAGGCGGCACGGAATCCGCCCCGCCAGAATCCGCACCCGCGAAGTCGGCCACGTTCACTTCGCCGCACATCAGGTGCATCCAGCGGTTCTCGCGCGCGCCCGGCGCACGCGGCAACCGGACGACGAGCGGCTGCGCGCGCGCCGCGAGTTCGTCGAGGAACGCCTCGACCGACGAGATATCCGCGAAACCGTGCAGGCGCGCGCTGTTCAGGCGCAGTTCGGCGGCCGTCTGCGGGCCGCGCAGCAGCAGGATCGTCAGCAGCGCGATCGCCTGGCTCGGGATGCCGAGCACGCGGTTCACGTTGTGCTCGAAACGCGGCACGCGGCTGCTGCTGCCTTCCATCACGAGGCTCAGGTGCTTCAGCCCGTCGAGCGCGGTCGTGACTTCGTCCTCGCTGACGTTCATCACCGGCGAGCGCGCGGTTTTCTGGTTGCAGCCCGCGGTCAGCGCATTCAGCGACAGCGGATAGGTGTCCGGCACCGTGTGCTGTTTCTCGACGAGCACACCGAGAATGCGGGCCTCGAGGGGCGTGAGTTCGCGAAGGGCGCGTGGCGTGGGCGTATCCGGCGTGGTGGTCATGAGTGGCGTCGCAGCGTGCAGCAGGTGAAGGGAAACAGTCGCGGCCCGTCCGGCATCGCGCACGGGCGAGCCATATGATAGCTCGCGACGCATGGCCCGGTGCCGCTCGCCGCGCCGGCGCGCGCACTTGCCGCAGCCGGCTTTCGCCCGCCCTGCCTGCCGGCCGTCGCCGCGCGGCGACGGATGCGCGCCGTGACGGCGATTCCGCCGCCTCGCACGCGGCGGCGTTTGCGCGACACGCATGCCGGCGCTACGATATGCGTCACCCCGACGTCCGCGGCGCCGCGCGAGCGCTTTCGCACGCATCACCACGCATCGCCCGTCCCGCACGCCATGCCGCCATGCATGCGCGTCGCCCGTCGACGCCGCTCATCCGCTCATCCATTCACCCCTTCGACCCGCTCACCGCCATGACCGCATCCTCTTCCGCACCGCACGTGCGCGCCATCGTCACCGGACACACGCGCGGCCTCGGCGCGTCGCTCGCCGACCAGCTGCTGCTGGAAGGCATCGCCGTGCTGGGCGTGTCGCGCAGCCGTCATCCGACGCTCGCGTCGCAAGCCGGCGACCGATTCACCGAAATCGAACTCGACCTGTCGGACACGCCGGCCGTCGCGGCATGGCTGGCCGGCGACACGCTGCGCCGCTTCGTCGACGGCGCGTCGATCGTGCTGCTGTTCAACAACGCGGGCATCGTCGATCCGATCGGCCCGCTCGCCGCGCAGGATCCGGCGATCGTCGCGCGCGCGGTCGGCGTGAACGTCGCGGCGCCGCTGATGCTGTCGGCCGCGCTCGCGCAAGCGGCATCGGCCACGACCGAATGCCGGATCCTGCACGTATCGAGCGGCGCGGCGCGCAACGCGTACGCAGGCTGGAGCGTCTACTGCGCGACCAAGGCCGCGCTCGATCACCATGCGCGCGCGGTCGCGCTCGACGCGAACCGCGCGTTGCGGATCTGCAGCGTCGCGCCGGGCGTCGTCGACACGGGCATGCAGGCAACGATCCGCTCGACGAGCGAAGACAACTTCCCGATGCGCGAGAAATTCGACCAGTTGAAGTCGAGCGGCGCGCTCGCGACGCCCGAGGCGGCCGCGCGGCAGTTGATCGGCTATGCACTGAGCGATGCGTTCGGCTCGGTACCGACCGCCGACGTGCGGGAACTGCCGGGCCACTGAGCCACGCCGAACGTCAACGTCCTTCGAGCCGCTTCGTCCAGTCTTCGACCTGCCGCTCCGCCCGGCGCCTGTCGAGCAGCTTGCGCCAGCCGGCCGGCAGTATCGGGACCTCGCACAGCGCGTCGAGCGCGGCCATGTCGAGCGTGCGCCGGTACAGCACGTCGAGCACCGCCGACAGTGTCCATTGCGGATAGACGCGCCGCTGCAGCGCCAGCACGTCGCCCGGCGCCACCCAGCCCGCCTGCAGCACGCGGTAATACCAGCCGGTCCGGCCGCTTTGCTGCACGAGCGCGGCCATCCGCGGATGATCGAAGCGCGCGTTGAGCTTCCAGCACGGCTGCCGCGACTGCGACACCTGAAGCACGGCGCCGCCGAGCGTGAACTCGTCGCCGAGACACACGTCGTGCTCGGTCACGCCGTGCGTCGACAGGTTCTCGCCGAACGCACCCGGTTGCGCGAGCACGTCGCGCGCGCCGATCTGCGCAGCCCACCATGCGTAGTGATCGTGCGCATAGTGGTGCACCGCCTTGTCGGGGCCGCCGTGATGCCGCGCATCGGCCTGCTCGTCGCCGGCAAAGCCGAGCGCGCCCAGCCACAAGCGCGATCCGACCGGCTGCTTGTCGATCGCGCTGGCGTGCGGCGTACCCGCCAGCGGCCGGCTCGCGCCGATCCGCACCGCGCCGATAACGGCCGAGATCGCCGGCCGTGCCGCGTCGCTCATGTCGTCACACCGTCAGGCAATGCCGCGAGCAGGCGTTCGAGTTCGCGTGTACGCGCGTCGCCGAGCGGCATCAGCGGTTTCCTCGGTTCGCCGGCATCGAAGCCGCACAGGCGCAGCCCGGCCTTCACGGTCACCGGCAAGCCACCGTTGACGATGAACTGCAGCAGCGGCAGCTGCGCCTGAAAAACCGCCCGTGCGCGCGCCAGGTCGCCCGCGCGCATCGCGTCGAACAGCGCCAGCGGCAACGCCGCATTCAGGTTCGGCGCAGCCGTGCACCATCCGGCCGCGCCTGCCGCGAGTGCGGCAAGCGCCATCGGGTTGCTGCCGTTGTAGAACGGAATCGCGCCGTCGCTCAGTTGCGCGAGACGGTGCATCCGCCCGATGTCGCCCGTGCTCTCCTTCACCATCGTCACGTTGTCGACGGTCCGGCAGATCGTCGCGATCAGGTCGGGCGACATGTCGACGCCGCTCGTCGCGGGGTTGTTGTACAGCATGATCGGGATGCCGATGGCGGCGCCGATCGCGCGATAGTGCGCGACGATCTCGTCGTGACCGAGCTTCCAGTACGACACCGGCAGCACCATCACCGCATCGGCGCCGGCCTGCTCGGCGAAGCGCGCGCGGCGCACCGCGCCCGCCGTGGTGAGATCGGAAATGCCGACGACGGTCGGCACGCGCCGGCGCACCGCGCGGATCGACGCGGTGGCGACCGCCTCCCATTCGGCGTCGGACAGGTACGCGCTCTCGCCGGTACTGCCCAGCGGCGCGATCGCGTGGACGCCGTCGGCAATCAGGCGCTCGATCAGCGCATCGAGCGCCGTGAGGTCGACGCCGCCGTCGGCGGAGAACGGTGTAACCGGGTAGGCAATGATGCCTTTCAGCAGGATGGACACGATAGTAATCCTCAGTGATGGTCGGGCGAGGCGGCGGCGAATCGCCCGCTCACGCGACGCAGTCCCGATGCGTGCGCAATGCCCTGCGCGCGTAGTAGTCGAAGGTCACCGCGTCGCGCTTCGGCTTCGAAATCCAGTCGTGCGCTTCGCGCGCCAGCGCCGGCGGCACCGGCCTGATCTCGCCGGCCGCCATCGCGAGCAGTTGCAGCTTCGCGGCCCGCTCGATCAGCAGCGCGAGGATGCACGCTTCCTCGATCGTCTTGCCGACCACGAGCTGGCCGTGATGCGACAGCAGGATCGCTCGCTTGCTGCCGAGCGCCTTCGAGATGATCTCGCCCTCCTCGTTGCCGACCGGCACGCCGGGCCAGTCCTTCAGGAACGCGCAATCGTCGTACAGCGGGCAGGTATCCATGTGCGACACGACGAGCGGCTGCTCGAGCATCGACAGCGCCGCGACATGCGCCGGATGCGTATGGATGATGCAGTTCACGTCCGGGCGCTCGCGATAGATCCACGTATGGAACCGGTTGGCCGGATTCGGGATGCCTTCGCCGTCGACGACGTCGAGATCCTCGTTCACGCGCAGCAGGTTCGCGGCCGAGATCTCGTCGAAACCGAGCCCGAGCCGCTGCGTGTAATACGTGCCGGCGTCGCCCGCGCGGCAGGTGATCTGCCCGGCCAGGCCGGAATCGTGGCCGGCGTCGAACAGGATCCGGCACGTGAGCGCGAGCTTCTGCCGCGCGGACCAGCCGCTGTCGCCCACCTCGTTGTCGAGACGCCGCTCCGCCAGGGCGACCAGCGCCTCCTTCGTCAGATTCAGCGTTTCCGCCATGTTCACCTCCTGAATGGACCGGGTCGGTCGCGCCGTCCGCGCCGCTTTCCCGGGAATACGTGACACACGATACACCACAGGACACTTTGTGTCATGCGTTACAATCGGTTTTTCGAAGGACACCTGGCGCCCCATGACGATTCGCCTGAAGCTGCTCAGAAAACAGAAGGGCTGGACGCTCGATGTGCTGGCCGACGAGACGGGCCTCACCAAGAGCTACCTGTCGAAAGTCGAGCGCGGCCTGAGCGTGCCGTCGATCGCGGTCGCGCTGAAGCTGTCGAAGGCACTGAATGTCGATGTCGAACAGTTGTTCTCGGAAAGCCGCAACCGCGAGCTGATCACGGTCACGCGCGCCGGCGAGCGCACGGCGATGGGCGCGGCGGCCGACAGCCACGCACACCGCTTCGAGAGCATCGCGGCCGGCGTCGCGCCGAAGAAGATGCTGCCGTTCGTCGTGCATCCGCCGCACGAATTCGTCGCATCGACGTTCCGCGAGCACGAAGGCGAGGAATTCCTGTTCGTGCACAAGGGGCGCGTCGAAATCGAATTCCCGAACGAGACGGTGCAACTCAAGACCGGCGATTCAGTCTATTTCAACGCACTCATCCCGCACCGCACGCGCAGCCTCGGCGCCGCGCAGGCGGAGATCCTGGTCATCGTCAGTCACGACGACTAGCCTCGCCACCTCTTCGCGCAAGGATCCCCCGATGGTCACGAAGGCCACCGCACCGTTCCAGCAGATCAAGACGCTCGTTCGACAGAACGTCGACTCGGGCGACTGGCGCCCCGGCGACCGCATTCCGTCCGAGCTCGATCTCGCCGCGCAGTTCGGCGTCGCACGCATGACGGTCAACCGCGCGCTGCGCGAGCTGACCGAGGAAGGCGTGCTGAAGCGCATCGCGGGCGTCGGCACGTTCGTCGCCGAGGTGAAGCCGCAGTCGAACCTGCTGATGATCGCGCACATCCGCGACGAAATCCGTGCGCGCGGGCACGAATACCGCTGCCGCGTGCTGAGCCAGTCGAGCGAGCCCGCGTCGTTCGACGTCGCGGCCGCGTTCGGCCTGCCGGTCAATACGCCGGTTTTTCACGTGGTGTGCGTGCACGAGGAAAACGGCCGCCCGATCCAGCTCGAGGATCGCTACGTGAACCCGGCCGCCGCGCCCGGTTTCATCGACCAGGATTTCCAGGTCGAACCGCCGTCCGAGTACCTGTACAACAACGTGTCGCACTACGAACTGGAAATCGAGCACGTGGTCGATGCGTCGCTGCCGACCGGCGAACAGGCGCGGCTGCTCGACATGCGCGCCGACGAGCCGTGCCTCACGCTCACGCGCCGCACCTGGACGAACGGGTTGCCCGTCACGTTCGTGCACTTCCTGCATCCGGGCAACCGCTACCGGCTCGGCTCGCGCTTCAAGCCGGGCGCCGGGCGCCACCCGACCTGATCCTTCGTCACACACCCTTCGTCACATCCCGACCCGCACAAAAGCGTGCAGCGGCCGTTTCGTCAGAAAACGGCCGCCGCGTCGTTCATGCCCGCCCGCCGGTGTCAGAGCGCGCCGGCCTGCCCCGCGCCACGCGACCACACGACCGGAAACAGCGGGTGATCGAGCGGTGCGCCATCGGGCAGTTGCTCCGCGAGCCCGGGGAAATCGGGCGACGTCTTCCAGCGGCGCGGCGCGTGACGAATATCGTCGCCGACGAAGCGGATCGAGAACGCGCGCCGACGGTTCTGCGTACCGCCCGACGCGTGCAGCGTGAGCATCCGGAAGCACACCATGTCGCCGGGCTCGAGCGCCCAATGGCGGATCGGGAAGGCCGCGCGGTCGCTTTCGATGTCGGGCAGGTCCGCGAGGCTGCCTTCCGGAAACCACTTCGCTTCCTTGTCCATGAACGTGCGCGGCATCAGCCACGGCCCGCGATGCGAGCCCGCGACGAATTCCAGCGTCGATTCGAGCGGCACCGGATCGACCGGAATCCACATGCTGACGTTGTCGTCGCCCTCGATGTTGTAGTACGGCTGGTCCTGGTGCCACGGTGTGCGCTGCCGCGTGCCGGGCTCCTTCACGAGCAGGTGGTCGTGATGGAGCCGCACGTTCTCCGTGCCCATCAGCGCGGCGGCCACCGACGGCGCGGGCGAGCGCACGATGAAGTCGCGATACGCGTCGTTGTGCTGCCAGTTGCAGAAATCCTCGAAGAACCAGCCCGGATCGTCGGGCCGGCTCGCGACTTTCGCGCGCGGGCTCGGCTGCGCGAGATTCGCGTCGATGCCGGCGCGCAGCGCGGCGACCTCGTCGGGCGAGAAGATGCCCTTGATGCAGACCGCACCTTCCTCGCGGAACGCGGCGATCAGTTCGGGCGTCACGGCTTGCGCGACGCGATCCTCGATACTCGTCATGGTGTGCCTGTCGATTGAATGAATTGCGGAGTCACCGAATCACGGTGCCGAAGTCAGCTGCTGCTTCGCACCGTAGATGTCGAAGTCGAAATATTTCGCGGCGATCTTCTGGTACGTACCGTTCGCGCGGATCGCGACGATCGCGTCGTTCAGCCGCTTCTTCATCGCGTCGTCGCCCTTGCGCACGCCCATCGCGACGCCGTAGCCGGTGATCCGCACGTCGGTCACGTCGGGGCCCGCGAACGCATAGCCCTTGCCGCGCGGCGTCTTCAGGAACGAATAGCCGGCCTGCGTCTTGTCCTGGAAGGTCGCGTCGAGGCGGCCGTTGACGAGATCCTGGTACACCTGGTCCTGGTTCTGGTACGAGACGATCGTCACGCCCCTGGTCGCCCATTCGGCTTTCGCGTACGCCTCCTGCGTCGTGCCCTGGTCGATCCCGACGCGCTTGCCCGCGAGCGACGCGGCGGTCGGCAGCAGCTTCGAGCCGACCGGCGCGACGAGCGCGCCCGGCGACGCATACAGCTTGTTCGAGAAGTCGATCTGCTTGAGCCGCTCGTCGGTGGCCGTCATCGCGGACATGATCACGTCGAACTTGCGCGCGCGCAGCGCCGGAATCATCCCGTCGAAGCCCTGCTCGACCCAGACACACTTTGCACGCAGCTGCTCACAGATCGCATTGCGCAGGTCGATGTCGAAGCCGGCGAGCGAGCCGTCGGGCTGCTTCGCCTCGAACGGCGGATACGTGGGGTCGATGCCCCAGCGGATCGTCGACGTGTCCTGCGCGAACGACACGAGCGGCGCGAACGCCAGCGCGGTAACGAGAAGCTTTGCAGTGCGGTTCATGGCGTGTCCTTGATGGTCTCGACGCGGCGCGCAAGCGCCGGCGTCCGGTGGGGGGCGGTGCGCGAACGACTGGGACTTCGATGAAACTGCGATGCAGTCTAGACCGCTCAATTTTTGAGCGCAAGCGGGGGAAGACGGGATGGGCGGCTTAAGGCCGGGTGGAAGCGAGAAGACAGATATCGCGCGCGAAACAAGCCTGAATGGCGAGGATTTTCGCGGTTTTCGGGTGTTTACCCTGCGAGACGCACACCAGCAACAGAGCGTGTTTTTCCGGATATCCGAGAAATAGCGATGTCTATACAGGTATCGCCCGATCCCGATCCAGTGGCGTTGGCGATGCGTCCTATACCGCCCCAGGCGTTCTCAGAGACAATAAGCCATCCGGACATGTAAGATATACTTTACATTCAAGCGTATTGAATCTGCGCCGGGAGGTCAACGTGCAACTCTATGAAATCGGTCAGGCCGTTGCGAAACGGAGGGCGGAACTCGATCTCACGCAGGCCCAGCTTGCCAAGCTCGCCGGGCTGTCTCGGTTCACCGTCAACCAGCTCGAAGCCGGCAAAGTCAAGGATCTCGGAATCAACAAGCTGATCCCGTTGCTCAGCGTGCTCGGCATCGAACTTCTGGCATTGCCGCGACAGGCCCATAACGGCCTCTACAAGGCCGTCGTGAGCGCGAACGTCAGCTACAAGGGTGAATTGACCGAACGCCTGCTGGCCGACGCGTTGACCACTGGACACATTCCGGAAGGATACGAGTCACAGTTCTCCGTCATCCTCGACGAGGTGCCGTTACCTGTCGTGGTGAAGGCGGCAGAGGAAGCCGCCGAACGCTCGGGCACCCCGCTTCGGACCATCTGGAAAAACCTCGCGGCATGGTCGAAGGATCTTCACCTGTATCGGGAGGTATGGGCATGACCGCACCATCCGCGTTGCCTGACGGCCCGTGGCAAGGCCTTTTTCGTCACGCAGTGACGCTGGTTGACGAGATACGCAAGCACGGCACGTCGAATCCGTTCTGGACGTTCGGCGGAGGCACGGTTCTCATGCTGCGCCATGGCCATCGCGTGAGCAAGGACGTCGACATCTTTGTACCCGACCCACAATATCTCGGGTACGTGAATCCCCGCATCAGCGACGCCGCATCCGACATCACGACGGACTACGAAGAACATGCTGGTTTCGTGAAACTGGTACTGCCCGACGGCGAAATCGACTTCGTAGTCTCCCGAAATCTAATGTCTCCCGGCTACGACGAATGGATGCTGATGGATCACGTCGTCAAGGTCGAGACTTCCGCGGAAATCGTCGCCAAGAAAATGTGGCACCGTGGCGATCGCCCGACCGCGCGGGACCTGTTCGATTTGTGTCTGGTCATCGAGCGAGAACCGGACAGCCTGATGCAAGCAGGGGCATTTCTCGTTCGACATCGCGATACGTTTTTGCGTCTGCTCAACGAGCATCGTACCTTCGTCAAGTCGCGTTTCGACGACATCCAGACACTCGGCTACACGCCGTCGTTCGACTATTGCGTCGAACTGGCCGAAGCATTCCTGCGCAAACTTCCCGGCGGCACGCCCGAACAAAAGTCACGCCGCCGCTAAGCGTTACCGCGCCCCCGCCCCCACCAGCACCCGCTCGATCGCCGCATACCCGCGCCGCCGCGCATGCTGCAGCGGCGTCACACCGTTCGAGTCCGCCAGATTGACGTTCGCGTGCCCGTCGACGAGCAACTGCACGATCCGCACATAACGCTCGCTGCCGTCGCCGAGCATGATCGCCTCCAGCAGCGCAGTCCAGCCGAGCCGGTTCACGTGGTCGACGTTCACGCCCGCGTCGATCAGCGTGCGCACCGTCTCCACATGGCCGCGCTCCGCCGCCGGAATCAGCGCGGTGCCGCGATAGCGGTTCGTGCTGCGCAGGTCCGCGCCGTGCGCGAGCGTCAGCCGCAGGATGTCGAGATAACCGCGCGCACCGGCATACAAATACGGGCTGTCCTGGATCGCGTCCTTCGCGTTGACGTCCGCGCCCGCGTCGATCAGCACGCGCGCCGCCTCGACGCGATTGCCGTGTGTCGCGATCAGCAGCGCGGTGCGCCCCTGCCCGTCGCGCGAATCGATCTGCGCGCCGCGTTCGAGCAGCAGCCGCAGTTCGCCCACGTCGCCCCGGTCGGCCGCGCTGCGCAACCTGCCCTCGAGCGCGCCGCCGTCGGCGGCGGCCACGGCCGACGTGAGCGTGGTCAACGCAAACGAGCCGACGATTGCGATCCGTTTGAAAAACATCCAGTGTCCTCCTGGCCTGCCGCGCACGCCGAAGCACGGCCGATGCGATGCATCACGCGCCCCCGTGGCGCCACACGACGCCGCGCCGGGTCCGGCGAAACCGCGATTGTCCGCAGCGTCCGGTCATGTTAAAAGTCGTCGCACGCATTTGAAAATGAAATGTTCGAATCCGCAAAAGTGCAGAAATGAATAGACCCCTGTTCGACCTCGACCTGCTGCGCGCGCTCGTGATGGTCGCCGACTGCGGCAGCTTCACGACGGCGTCCGCGCGCCTGCATTCGACGCAGTCGACGGTCAGCCAGAAGGTGCGCCGGCTCGAGGAAATCGCCGGGCACCGCCTGCTCGACCGCGGCACGCGCGACGTGCGGCCGACCGACGCGGGCGTGACGGTGCTCAGCTATGCGCGTCGCATGATCGCGCTGAACGACGAGATGCTGGAAGCGCTGTCGGGTGCGACGGTCGCGCTGACGATCCGGCTCGGCGTGCCCGACGATTTCGCAGCGGGCCGCACGACGCATGCGCTCGCGGCATTCAAGCGCGAGCATCCGCAAGTGAAGCTCGAGGTGATGTGCGGACTGAGCCGCGACATCAGCGCGGCGTACGATCGTGGCGAGCTCGACCTCGTGCTGATCAAGCAGCGCCGCGACAGCCGCGAGGCCGTCGTGCGCTGGCCCGAGAAGCTGCGCTGGATCGACAGCGCGGCGCATCCGTCGATCGATCTCGACCCGGTGCCGATCGTCGTGTTTCCGCCGCGCGGGCTCTATCGCGACGACATGATCAAGGCGATCGAGGAGCGCGGCCGCCGCTGGCGGATCAGCTTCACGACGTCGAGCCTGAGCGGCATCCAGGCCGCCGTCGCCGACGGGCTCGGCATCAGCGTGCTGCCCGCGCGCGTGGTGACGGACGAACACGTCGTGCTGACCGCGAAGGAGGGTTTCGCGCCGATCGAACACATGGACATCGCGATCCTGCATCGGCCGACGGCCGACCCGATGGTCAGCGAACTGACGAAGGCGCTCGCGGCCATGCTGGAGCACGAGGAGCAGTAGAAAAGAGAAAGCCGGATGCGGCAAGCGGGCGGACGCCGCGACGCCGCCGGCACGGCCGATGCGACGCGATCGCGGGCGCGTCGGCACGTCCGCGCGCCCGATCCCCGTCAGAACATCGTGTTCCCGTTCGCGGCCTGCTCGGGCACGAGTTGATTGACGTCCCAGTGCTCGACGATCTTGCCGTTCTCGAGCCGGAAGATGTCCATGATCGCGCTGCCGCGCGTGCCGGGTTCGCGCACCGCGTGCACGTGCAGGATCACGTAGTCGCCGTCGACGAACGAGCGCTTGATCTCGCTGTGCGACCGCGGATACTTGTCGCGCAGGAACGCGACGAACTGGCGGAAGCCGTCGCGGCCGTCGGCCGCGTTCGGGTTGTGCTGCACGTAACGATCGCCGACATACGCGAGTGCGGCGTCGGCATCCTTCTCGTTCAGGCCTTTTTCATAGAACGCGAGCACCGTGCGCCGGTTCGCTTCCTGCTGCGCGTCCGTTCGTGCATCCGTCGGCCCGGCCGCCATCGCATGCGCGGCACTCACGGCGAACAGGGCCGCCGCCATCCATCGTGCGGCCCGTGCCGCGGTCGTGCGTCGCATCGTCTTCTCCCGGGTAATCCGGCTGAAAACCGGATCATACCGGGGCGATGCTTCGCCCGGGTTTCACTCAGACCAGCGCGCCGTTACGCGCCACGATCTTCCCCGACGACACGACGAGCCGCCGCACCGGCCGTGCGACGACGGCCTCGGCGAACGTCAGCGCGTCGACCAGCACGACGTCCGCGCGGCTGCCCGGCTGCAGCCCGTAACCGTCGAAGCCGCAACCGCGCGCCGCGCCGTGCGTCACGCAGTCGAGCGCGACCTCGAGCGCGTCGTCGCGGCGGAAATCGTTGCGCATGCCGATCAGCATCGCGCGTTCGAGCATGTCGGGCGACCCGTACGGCGTCCACGTATCGCGCACGCCGTCGTTGCCGCCGATGACCGTCACGCCCGCCGCACGGCACGCGGCCACCGGCGGCACGGGCACCGCCGCCGGCGCGGTCGTGACGAGCCCGACGCCGAGTGCCGCCATCCGGGCAAGCAGCGCATCGCGCTCGCGTTCGGCGATATCGCCCAGACAGAACCCGTGGCTGATCGTCACCTTGCCCTGCATGCCGTGCGCCGCCGTGCGCTGCAGGATCAGGCCGAGCGAATACGCGCCCATCGAGCCGCGCTCGTGCAGGTGGAGGTCGAGCCCGCGGCCATGGCGTTCGGCGATCGCGAACAGCACGTCCACCGCCTCGACCGGATCGCCTTCGATCGCGCACGGGTCGAGCCCGCCGAGCAGATCGGCGCCGGCGGCGAGCGCGTCGGACAGCAGTGCGTCGGTGCCCGGCCGCTTGAGCACGCCCGATTGAGGAAACGCGACGATCTGGATTTCAACCTGCCCGCGCAGCGTCTCGCGTGTCGCGAGCACGCCGTGCAGATGCCGCAGCCCGGCTTCGGTATCGATGTCGACGTGCGTGCGGATACGCGTCGTGCCGGCCGCGAGGAATGCACGCGCCAGCGCGAGCGACGCGACGCCGGCGTCGTGGCCGCTCGTCGCGCGATAGTGGCGCTCGTTCTCGATCCGGTCGACGAGGCGCGGGCCGACCTGGTTGCGATACCACGGCATCCCCCAGTGCGTCTTGTCGAGGTGCGTATGGCCTTCGACGAGGCCGGGCAGCGCGAGCGCCCCCGCGCCGTCCTCGATCGCGCAGCCGGCGGGTGCGTCGAGCGACGGGCCGATGCGCGCGATGCGATCGCCTTCGATCAGGATGTCGAGCGCGGCGTCGGCGCTCGGGCGGACGTTGCGGATCAGCAGGTTCGTCATGTCGGTTCCGGTGTGGTCAGTCAGTGCAGTCAGTGCGGTCGGTACAGTCAGTGCAACGGGGCACGGCGCGTGCCGTGCCGCCGCTCAGGTCGGCCAGGCCGGTCAGCGCGTGAAGCGCAGCGCAGGGGCGAACGGCGCGCCCGTGTCGCTTTCGCCGCGGCGAAACACCCAGCGCTCGGCCGGCACGCCCGCGACGGCCGCCGCCGCATTCGGCGCACGCACCGCGACGAACGTCGCGTCGCAGCCGACAGCGATTCCATAGTTCTCCTTGCCGATCATGCGCGCGCCGGCATGCGTCGCCATGTCGAGCGCGGTGCCGAGCGCTTCGTCGGTGTAGAAGCCCGATCGATAGCCGACCATCATCGCGCGCTGCAGCATGTCACCGTTGCCGTACGGCCACCATGCGTCGCGGATATTGTCGTTGCCCGCGATCACCTGCACGCCCGCGTCGCGCAGCGGCTGTACCGGCGGAAACGCGCAGTCGCCCGGCGCATTCGTCAGGATCGACACGCCGGCTTCGGCCAGTGCCGCCGCGGTGCGCCGCACGTCGTCGTCGCTCACCTGGCCGAGCGCGTACGCATGGCTCACGTTCACGCGCCCGCCGAGCCCCGCCGCGCGCGTGCGCGCCGCGATCCGCAGCAGTTGCGCGATGCCCGTCTCGCCCGGCTCGTGCAGGTGGATGTCGATCTTCGCGCCGCGCTTCTCGGCGATGCCGAACACGATGTCGAGCTGGCCGTCCGCGTCGCCGTCGAGTGTCGTCGGGTCGATCCCGCCGACCACGTCCGCGCCCTCGCGCACCGCTGCGTCGAGGATCTCCGCGGTGCCGGGGCACGTGACGACGCCGGCCTGCGGGAACGCGACGAGTTCGATGTCGACGATGCCGCGCCATTGCTCGCGCGCGGCCATCACGGCCTGCAGGTTCGACAGGCCCGTCGTCGCATCGACGTCGACGTGGCTGCGCATCGCGACCGTGCCGAACGCGGCGGCCTGCGCGATCAGCGCATTCGCGCGCTCGACGATCGGCGGCGCGGCCGCGAGCTGGCGCTTCTCGACCGCGAGCCGCTCGCGCAGCGTGCCGACCGTTTCGTGCGGCACCCAGCGATCGCCGACGAAGCTCTTGTCGAGGTGGATATGACCATCGACGAAACCGGGCAGCACGACGCAGCCGTCGAGGTCGATCGTTTCCGCGCCGGGCGCCGCCGCACGATCGGCGCCGATCGCGGCAAAGCGGCCGTCACGGACGACGAGGTTGATGGGCTGGCCGCCGGCATCGACGGCGTTGATGAAGATACGATCGGTCATGGCTCGGAATGTGGGGCGGTCGCGGCACGTCGCCGGCGCGGACAGGGGAAGGCACCGCAGCCGGCCCGGCGCGACCGTTGGCAGGGAATCCGGCCACGATATCGGACGGCGCCGGCAGAGGCCAATTAAATGTCGCGATGCCGCGCATTCGATTTCGCGATGCGCGGCGCAAACGCCGCGCCAGCCACGTGCGGCTGCGGGGTCCGATCTCGTCGGCGACGGCCGCATCACGACGGCCCGTCGGGTGACGTCGCCGAAGCCGACGCTTCGCGCGCCGGCATCGAGGGGCCGACTGCCTCGCAGGACAGGCCGCCGGACCGCTGTCGATCCGCGTCATCGCAGTTGCCGAACGGGCGCCGCCGCCCTCGCCGCGCATTGCGCGATCGCCCCGCCCGGGCGGCGATTTACGCGGCAACAGACTTTACACGTTGTTACCCGGCCGCACCGGACGCGCCACCCGCCATTCCTTATACTCACGCCGAGTTCGCCACCCGTCCTGGCATTCGTCGGCGAACCCGTTGCCGATGCAGGAATCATCATGATGCGCATGCCTTCCACGAAGACCGTTCTGTTCGCCTCGCTCGTCGCCGTCGCGGCGCTTCCGCTGACCGCCTGCGTCGCGCCGGGTTACTACGGCGCGCAGCCGGGGTATCCGCAGCAACAGCAATACGCGACGCCCGGCTACGCGCAGCCCGCGTATTCGCAACCGGGCTACGTGCAGCAGCAACAGCCGTATCCGAACCAGGCGCCGCAACCGTACGACCAGTATGGCAACCCGCAGCAATACGGGTCGCAGCCGTATGACCAGTACGGCAATCAGCAGCAATACGGCAACGGCTACGGCACGCAGTACGGCACGGTCTCGAACATCCAGCCGGTCAACGGTTCGGTCGGCCCGTCGGGCGTGGCCGGCACCGTCGTCGGTGCGCTGGTCGGCGGCCTGGTGGGCAACCAGTTCGGCCGCGGTCACGGCCGCGACGCGGCAACCGTGATCGGTGCGCTCGGCGGCGCGGTGGCCGGCAACCAGATCGGCCAGCAGATGGGGGCCGCGCAAGGTCCGAGCAGCTACCGGATCGACGTGCAGGTCAGCGACGGCACGATGCGCTCGTTCGACGTGCAATCGCCGGGCAACCTCCGGCCGGGCGATCGCGTGCAGATCAACGGCAACCAGCTGGCGCGGTATTGATTCGGATGCGGTGCGCCTGACCTGATCGGGCGCATCGTCGCGCGTTTGACGTCGCGGCCGGTTCGGCGCGACGGCGTACCTGCTTCACCCCATCCTCATCCTTCGTGCCGGCGCGGCGCACATGACGCACGCGCCGGCATCCGCCTTCAGCGCGCCCGGCGCACGACCGCGCCACCACTCGCACTCCGACATCCGCGCCCGCGCGCCTGGCCGTCACACCCGCTCGACCCCGAGCCCGACCCGCGTCGACCGCGCGGCTGCCTGCAGATGCCGCGACCGCCGGTAGACGATCGTCATCACCACCATCACCGCCGCACCGGCATACAGCGACCCGCGCGTCGACGGATCGACGCCGAGCATCACGAACACGAACGCGACGAACACGAGACAGATCCACGACGTGACCGGCGCGTACGGCAGGCGGAACGCGACCGTCTCGCCGCGCGCGGCCAGCACGCGCCGGAACCGCATGTGCGTCAGCACGATCATTGCCCAGATCACGGCCACGTCGAACGACAGGAACGACATCAGCCAGCCGAACACGCGCGCGGGCATCACGTAGTTCAGCACCACGCCGACCGACATGAACAGCACGGTCGCCCGCACCGCGCGCGACGGCGACCCGCTGGCGCTCAGCGCCGCGAACGACGCGGGCGCGAGGCCGTTGCCGGCCATGCTCGACAGCATGCGCGCGCCGCTGAACACGATGCAGTTGAAACTCGACAGCGCGGCCGTCACGACCACGAAGTTGACGATGCCGGCCGCCTGCTGCAGCCCGAGAGATTCGAACGTCGTCACGAACGGGCTGCCGTGCTCGCCGAGCTCGTGCCACGGATACAGCGCCATGATGATGAACAGCGCGCCGACGTAGAAGATCAGGATGCGCCACAGCACCGAGTTGATCGCGCGCGGGATCATCTTCTGCGGCTCGCGCGCCTCGCCGGCCGTGAGGCCGATCATCTCGACGCCCGCGAACGAATATGCGACGATCGGCAGCGCGCTCACGACCCCGAGCACGCCGTGCGGAAACACGCCGCCGTGCCGCCACAGGTTCGACAGACCGACCGGCTCGCCGTGATGGCCGATCCCCGTGAACACGATCAGCGCGCCGCCCGCGATCATCAGCACGATCGTCACGACCTTCACGATCGCGAACCAGAACTCCAGCTCGCCGTACACCTTCACGTTGAGCAGGTTGAACGCCGAGATCGCGGCGATCGCCGCCACGACCCACAGCCACTGCGGCACCTCCGGAAACCAGAAGCCCATGTAGATGCCGATGGCGGTCGTCTCCGCGACGCCGACGCCGACCATCAGCAGCCAGTAGCTCCAGCCGACCACGTAGCCGGCGTACGGCCCGAGGTATTCGAACGCATACGCGCCGAACGAGCCGGATACCGGCCGGTGCACGGCCATCTCGCCGAGCGCGCGCATGATCAGGAAGATCATCGCGCCGCCGATCAGGTACGCGACGAGCGCGCCGGGCCCGGCCGCCTTGATCGCGGACGCCGAGCCCAGGAACAGGCCGACGCCGATGGCCATGCCGAGGGCCATGAACGAAATCTGGCGCGCGCCGAGCTCGCGCCGCATCGTGTGCTGTTGCATGTCGTCTCCAGTCGTTGATCGTCGCGGCAAGCCGGATGGGCCGACCGCTGGACGGAGCGGCCGGCGTCGTGTGCCGGCCGCCCTGCTGCAGCGCACGGACGCCGGTTCAGCGCCCGTGCAGAAAACGTTCGACGCGAAACGGCGCCGGATCGACGAACGGCTGCGTGCCGGTCATCAGGTCGGCGATCAGCCGGCCGGTCACGGGGCCGAGCGTGAAGCCGTGATGCGCGTGCCCGAACGCGAACCACAGATCGCGGTGGCGCGGCGCCGCGCCGATCACGGGCAGCATGTCGGGCGTGCAGGGCCGGCGGCCGAGCCACGGCGTGCCGTCGACGCGCGCGCCGAGCGGAAACAGCTCGCGCGCGACCGGTTCGACGGCGGCAAGCTGGGACGGCGTCGGCGGCGTGTCGCGATGGCCGAGCTCGACGCCGGTCGTCAGGCGGATGCCGCGCGTCATCGGCGTGATCAGGAAGCCGCTGTCGGCGTCGAGCACGGGCCGGTTCAGCCGCGCGCCCGGCCGCGGCGCGTAGTGCATGTGATAGCCGCGCTTGACCGCGAGCGGCAGCGTGTAGCCGAGCCGCTCGCACAGCAGGTCCGACCAGGGCCCGAGCGCGACGACCGCCGCGCGCGCGTCGACCGGGCCTTGCGCGGTATCGACGCGCCAGCCGTTCGCGGCCGACAGCGTCAGCGCGTCGCCGGCCACGATGCGGCCGCCGAGTTGCTCGAAGCGGCGCGCATAGGCGGTGACGAGTGCATTCGGATCGCTGATCGAATCGGAGCCCGTGTAACGCAGTGCGCCGATCAGCGCGCGGCTCAGGTTCGGTTCCGCGTCGCGCAGCGCGGCCGCATCGAGCGCATCGAAGGTCACGCCGTATTCGGCATGCCAGCGCTCGGCGTCACGCGTCTCGGCATCGCGCGTCGCGGCCGTGCGGAACACCTTCAGCCAGCCGCCTTCGCGCAGCAGTGCGCCGGCGCCGGACGCTTCGATCAGTGCGCGATGCTCGGTCACGCAATGTTCGATCAGCGGCGCATACGCGCGCGCGATCTCCGCATGGCGCGCCGGATGCGAATTGCGCCAGTAGCGGTACAGGAACGGGATCAGCTTCGGCAGCGCGCCGACGTGATAGCGGACGTCGGGCGAGCGGTTGCACGCGTATTTCAGCAGCGTGCCGAAGCCGCGCGGAAACGCATACGGGTACACGCCTTCGCGCTGGATCAGCCCGGCGTTGCCGAGCGACGTCTCGTTGCCGGGCGCCTTGCGGTCGACGAGCGCGACCGACAGGCCGCGCTGCTGCAGGTGAACGGCGACGGATACGCCGATCATGCCGCCGCCCAGGACGAGCGTGTCGTAGGTCATCGGGAGGCTCATCGGGCGGGCGGCGCCGGCGTCAGGCGAGCGCGGTCACGGCGATCTCGACGTCGAGACCGGGCTTCATCAGCAACGCCTGCACGCACGCGCGGGTCGGCGCGTGGCCGGCCGGCACCCAGGCGTCCCACACCGCGTTGAACGCGTCGAAATGCGCGGCGTCGCTGAGCCATACGTTGGCCGTGAGCACGCGCGTCTTGTCGACGCCGGCCGACGCGAGCAGCGCGTCGATGCGCGTGAGGATTTCGGTCGCCTGCACGGCGATCGGCGCGCCGGCCGTATCGGGCACCTGGCCGGCCAGATGGACGATGCCGTTCGCGATCACGACCTGGCTCATGCGTGCGCCGGTCTGCAGACGTTTGATTTCACTGGACATGGATTGCACCTTCACGGGCCCGGCCGCGACCGGCCGGAAAAAATGACTGGGAAAGACCGCTGGCGTGCGCAGGATCGGGGCGCCGCCGCACGGGCGAGCTGTGCCGATTCGGACACGATTCGTACACGTGTCGCGCACCTGTCGTTCAGGCCGGCCGCACCGGCCGCGCGAGTTTCGCGTCGTCCGATGCTAGAGTGGCCGTCACGCCGACCGTCGGCGCTTTCGACGAAAATTATCATATACGAGAAAATTTATTCTCGTATACGACAAAACCCGTATTCACGTCGCGCCCTGTATCCGCATGCCCAAATCCACCGTTCCCGTTCCGCCGCCCACCGACACCGCGCCGCAACTCGACCACCAGACAGTCGGCGCGCGGCTGCGCGACGCGCGCAAGTCACGCGGCCTGACGCTCGCGCAACTGTCCGAGCGTTCCGGTATCGCGGTGTCGACGATTTCGAAGGCCGAGCGCGGCGACATTGCGCTCACCTACGACAAGTTCGCGGCGCTCACGCATGCGCTCGCGCTCGACTTCGACACGATGTTCGGCCGGCCCGCGCCCGCCGGCGCGATGACGCCGTCGTTCACGCCGGCCGGCCAGCAGATGGTCTACGACACGCCGAACTATGCGTACGGGATGCTCGCGAACGACCTGACCGGCAAGCGGATGGTGCCCGTGCGCGGGCGGATCCATGCGCGCAAGCTGTCGGACTTCGCGGACTACATCCGGCACAGCGGCGAGGAGTTCGTGTTCGTGCTGAGCGGCGAGCTGGAACTGCGCTTCGAGAACGGCCACGCGTACCGGCTCGGCGCCGGCGACAGCCTGTACTTCGACAGCGCTGTCGGGCACGTGTACCTGAGCCTCGGCGACACCGATGCCGAGGTGCTCGCGTGCTGCGTCGACGGCGACGCGCGACGGCCGCGCGACGCGATCTGAACGCAACGGCGCGGCCGCGGCGAGCGATACGCGGAACGCGGAACGCCGACACGCGCGATCCGGATTCCTATTAGGATTAGTACGATGCATTCCGTGGCCCTATCGGTCATAGCGGCCATAGCGGCCCGCGCCGGCATGCACGCCCCTCAACCGGAATCCCCTCGATGACGATCACGACTCGCCTGCTCGACGCGGCCGACGCCGCCCGTTTCCAGACCGTTCGCCTGCGTGCGGTCGACACCGCGCCCACGTCTTTCCTGCCGACGCCCGACGAAGAATCGCAGGTGCCGGTCGACGAATTCGCGATACGCATCACGCCGACCCACGAACGTGCCGTGTTCGGCGCATTCGACGGCGATACGCTCGTCGGCATCACCGGCGTGCGCCGCGATGCGCGCGCGAAGATCGCGCACAAGGCGACGATCTGGGGCGTGTTCGTCGATCCCGCCTATCGCGGGCAGGGCATCGCGCAGACGCTGCTCGAAAGCGCGACCGCGCATGCGGCGCAGACGTGGGGCTGCAAGCAACTGATGCTGTGCGTAAACGAGGTCAATGCCAACGCGGAGCGGCTGTATGCGTCGCAGGGGTTCGTCCGGTTCGGCACGGAACCGCGCTCGCTGTTCGTCGACGGGCGGTTCTACGACGAACACCACATGGTCAAGACGCTGGCTTGACGCGTCCGGTCTGGCGATCGCGTTTGCCGGCCGCGCCCGGACGCAAACGCTCGCCCCTTCTCGCCCATGCGCATGCCGGCATGCCTGCCCGGCAATCGTCTCGTTCGTCGGCGCCGACTACTGGCGGCGCCTCCCCGACGAGATATTGTGAATATTTATGCGCAAAAACTTTTATTGAAAAACGCGCGCCAAGCGATGCCCACCGGATCGATTGCTCACTCACCCGTCGCCGCGATCGTTCCCGTCGCCGGCTCGCGCCCTGCGGAGGCGGCCGGCTCGAAGATCAGCACCATGTCGCCACGGTAACGTCCATTGGCTGGCGCCGCGTCGCCGGCAGCCCGCACTTGCGCGCTGACCTTCACCTGACGGGTTTCGTCATAACCGTCGAAGCCGTCTTGCCCACGCTTTCCCAGCGTGAGCACGCGAGCGGCGTCGGCAGTAATTTCGGCGTCGGCCGCGCTGCCCGCCAGCACGACCTTCGCGTTGGTCAGGTCGTCGCGGCCATTCGACAGCCTTAGCGGCTGCAGCAATGTGACGTTGATGTCGGGATTCGTCGTCCGTACGCGGATCGGCAGCGTTGCGCCGAGGGCCCGCTGGTCGCGATCCGTCGCGGTCAGTTCGACCACGTCGTATGCGGCGTTGTCCGGGCTTGAAACGAACAGGCTGTCACCAATGTGCGCGGTCAACGTGATCCGCTTGACGACGGCTTGCGGCGACGTCGGGCCGGCGTGGGCAATGCCGGCCAATGCGCCGCATACGACGAGTGCGGTGAGATGTGTTCCGATCTTCATTGGAGTGCTCCGTTTTCCGGATGGCTGTCGTTCGGGCACCTGATTCCGTCATCGCAGGAAAATCCGGGATTCTTTTATCCCAAAATTAGCCGGCAATATCCCCGTGGAATTCGATATACCCAGCCGCATACGCGAACGCGCCGAGTCGGCGGATGCCATCTCGTACGCCGCCAGGATACGATCGCCAGCCTTTACGCATCAGGCTCCGACGCGCTCCTCTCGTCACGGCATGCAATAACGATAGGTCACGGAACGTCCACTAAAAATCCATGGAAACCTGCACGGTTCTTTCAGGATTCCATTCACCAATGCCATCTCGGAATCAAATAGGACACGGGAGTCGATCGCACCAATTTCCGCCCGTCCCCAACCCGCCTCGGTAATTCCGCCTCTGTTCAGCCCCCTGCCGGCCGCGCTATCGTTTCTCCTTCTTCACAGCCCAGGAGCTGCCTTTGCCTTCCCGCCACGGAGTCGACCTCATCCGCGCCCGCGCGCTGTTCGATCGCGAGCGCCAAGCGTTCACCGAAGCCATGCCGGTCTCCCGCGCCCTGTCCGCGGAAGCATCCGAGCACTTGCTGTTCGGCGTGCCGTTGCACTGGATGCAGGATTGGTCGACGCCGTTCTCGCTGTATGTGAAGGAGGCGCGCGGCGCAACGTTCACCGACGTCGACGGCCATCGCTACGTGGATTTCTGCCTCGGCGATACGGGCGCGATGTTCGGCCACGCGCCCGAACCGGTCGCCCGCGCGCTCGTCGAACAGGCTACGCGCGGTTATACGACGATGCTGCCGAGCGAAGACGCCGCATGGGTATCGCGCGAACTCGCACGCCGCTTCAAGCTGCCGGTCTGGCAATTCGCATTGAGCGCCAGCGACGCGAACCGCTTCGTGCTGCGCTGGGCGCGCGCGGCCACCGGCCGCAACACGATCGTCGTGTTCAACGGCTGTTATCACGGCACGGTCGACGACGTATTCGTCGATCTCGTCGACGGCCGCCCGGTGCAGCGCGACAGCCTGCTCGGGCAATCCTACGACCTGCTCGCGAACACGCGCGTCGTCGAATTCAACGACCTGGCCGCGCTTGAAGCCGCGCTGAAGGATGGCGACGTGGCATGCGTGCTGGCCGAGCCGGCGATGACGAACATCGGGATGGTGCTGCCCGACCCGGGCTTCTGGGCGGCAGCGCGCGAACTGACGCGCCGCTACGGCACGCTGCTCGTGATCGACGAGACGCACACGATCAGCAGCGGCCCGGGCGGCTACGCGGTCGCGCACGATCTCGACGCGGACATGCTGGTGGTCGGCAAACCGATCGCGGGCGGCGTGCCGTGCGCGGTGTACGGGTTCAGCGCCGAATTCGCGGAACGCGCGAAGCAGGCGAAGCTGAACGCGCCGCCCGGCCATTCGGGCATCGGCACGACGCTCACCGCGAACATGCTCGCGATGCATGTGATGCGCGCGACGCTCGCCGAAGTCGCGACCGACGCCGCGTATGCGCACATGTTCGAACTCGCCGCGCGGCTGGCGACGGGGCTCGAACAGGCGATCGCGAAACACGGGTTGCCGTGGTGCGTGACGCGTATCGGCGCGCGCACCGAGTTCCAGTTCGCACCCGTGCCGCCGCGCAACGGCACGATCGCCGGCGCGCAACTCGACAGCGAACTCGAGCACATCGTGCACCTGTACCTGCTGAATCGCGGCGTGCTGATCACGCCGTTCCACAACATGATGCTCGTGTGTCCGCAGACGACGGCCGACGATGTCGACCGGCTCGTCGCGCAGTTCGACGCGTGCCTGGGCGAACTGGCGTGACGTGATGCACCGCGCGTCCGGCCCGCCCGCAACGGCGCGGCCGGACGCACACCCGGCGCGACTTCCGCAGATCAGTCGGCGCGCGCACCCGCTTCCGGCTCCACACGCTGCGCCTCCCACGTATCGCCATGGCTACTTCGGCAGATCCGTCGGATCGACCTGCGTGCCGGGCACGCCTGCGGAGCGCGCACTCACTTCAAGCTCGTCGCGCAGCGCCGCACGCGTATCGGCGCCGCCCGAGCCCGGCCCCCACGC
>NZ_LDUL01000025.1:0-145288 GCF_001043615.1 Burkholderia sp. LK4 | reverse complement strand
CCGCCACCCGCCCCTCGTCCGGCCCCCGCTCCCGCAACGACCGCACCACACTCGCCGCCCGGTGCCTGCGCATCGTCGGCTGGTACCGGCTCGAACGGCTGCTCGCGTCAATCCCCGACAGCAACGACGACTTCGGGCTCGTCTGACCGGCCGCGCGGCCGGTGTCGGCGCGACCGGCATCGTCCACCTACTTGCGCCGCCGCTCGTGCGGTGCCACCGTCGCGCCGTCGATCACCGGCGCGCCCTGCTTGATCAGGAAATCGCGGAACAGCCCCGTGACCTGCGAAATGCGCCGGTCGGCGAGCGTGACCACATACCATTCGCGTTCGATCGGGTTGCCGGGGAACGGCAGTTGCCCGAGCAGCCCGGTGCGCAATTCGAGTGCACACGCGTGCAACGACAGGAACGCGACACCGAGCCCGGCTTCGGCCATCTGCTTGATCGCCTCGTTGCTCGACAGTTCGGAGCCCACATGGAAGCGGTGGCCGGCCGTCTTGAACAGGTTCTCGACGGTCGAGCGCGTGCCCGCGCCGCGTTCGCGCACGAGCAGGTGCGCGGATTCGAGATCCTTCAGCGAGATGCGCTTGCGCTGCATCAGCGGATGGCCTGGCGCCGCGACGAACACCATCGGATGCTTCGCGAACTCCACCGCATGCGTACGCAATTCCTTCGGCGCGCTGCCCATCACCGCGAGATCGATTTCATGCGTGGCGAGCATGCGGATGATGTCGTCGCGATTTCCAACCTTGAAATAAGTCTTCACATGCGGACGCGTCGCGGTGAATTTCACGAGCAGCGGCGGAATCAGGTACTCGGCCGTCGTGATCGCGCCGATCCGCAGCGTGCCGCCGAGATCGCCCGTCAGCGCGGCCACTTCGTCGCCGGCTTCGCTCCACAGATGCAGGATCTCGCGCGCATAGCGCGACACGATCTCGCCGGCCGCGGTCAGCTGTACCCCGCGCCCCACCCGCTGCAGCAAGGCGGCACCCACCGCCTCCTCGAGCAGGCGAACCTGCAGCGACACGGCCGGCTGCGTCAGGTTCAGCTCCTCGGCCGCCCGCGACACGCTGCCGAGCCGCGCAATCATGTCCAGCGCCTTCAGCTGCCGGAACGTCGCGGTCTTTCCTATAAGTGAATACATATGGGTCGCTTATAAACATTAAATTGTTCGAGTGGGTTCGAAACTATATCGTCGGTTCTTGAGCAATGTCATCCGAATCGTCATTCAGCGGGAGCCCCACATGGACAACACCACGCCCAACCTTGCAACGGACCGCGCACCGCGCCTGCCGCGCATCGTGATCGTCGGCGGCGGCGCCGGCGGCCTGCACCTCGCCACGCGTCTCGGCGATACGGTCGGACGCCGCGGGCAAGCCGAAGTCGTGCTCGTCGACCGCTACCCGACGCACTTCTGGAAGCCGCTGCTGCACGAAGCCGCATCGGGCCATCGCGACCCGGCATCGCACACGATCGAGTACGCGGCGCAAGCGAAGCGCCACGGTTTCCGTTTCGTGCAGGGCGCGCTGCAGCGGGTCGACCGCGCGGCACGCACCGCAACGATCGCGGCCGTGCAGGACGCGGACGGCACGGAAATCCTGCCGCAGCGCGAGCTCGACTATGACGACCTCGTGCTCGCCGTCGGCAGCGTGACGAACTTCTTCAACGTGCCGGGTGCCGCGCGCCATGCGCTGCCGCTCGAAAACCTCGACCAGGCCGAGGATTTCCGCCGGAAGTTCCTCGCGGCCTGCACGAAGGCGAATCACCTGGCCGAGCAGCAACCCGCGCGGCGCGCGGCGCCGATCTGCATCAACGTGATCGGCGCGGGTGCGACGGGCGTCGAGCTGGCCGCGGCATTGCGGCATGCGATCCAGCAGCTGACGACGTACCGCTTCAAGGCACTTGTATCCGCACGCGACGTGCACATCCGGTTGATCGAAGGCGGCCCGCGCATCCTGCCGGCACTCGACGCGCGGCTGTCCGGCAAGATGCACGCGCAGCTTCGCGCGCTGAACGTGGACGTGCTGACCGATACCCGCGTCGCGGAAGTCGGCGCGGATGCCGTGACGACCGCGACGGGCGAACGGCTCGCGAGCGACATCACGATCTGGGCGGCCGGCGTGGCGGGCCCCGCGATGCTGCGCGAAATCGGCGACATCGCGCTCAATCGTGCGAACCAGGTGATCGTGACCGACACGCTGCAGACGCCGGACGATCCGCACGTGTATGCGTTCGGCGACTGCGCCGCATGCCCGACGGCCGGTGCGAGCGGCTTCCTGCCGCCGCGCGCGCAGGTTGCGTACCAGCAGGCCGTGTATCTGGTCAACGCGTTCGCGCGCCGTGTCGCCGGCAAGCCGGTGGCCGGCTTCACGTTCCGTGATGCAGGCACCGTCGTGTCGCTCGGGCATGCGGGCGCCGTGTACCAGGCCGACCTCGGCGTGCGTTCGCGCTCGCTGATCGTCGACGGGCTCGCCGCGATCGGCCTGTACAAGTTCCTGTATCGCAAGCACCTGTTCAGCGTGGTCGGCGTGAAGCGTGCGCTGTTCCAGTCGCTGAGCCACTGGCTGCAAAGCCGCAACCAGCCGTCGATCAAGCTGCACTGAGCGACGACTCGCACGCAGCATCGCACAACGGCATATCGGGCGACCATCGCTCGATATGCCGTTTTTTTATATGCATATAACGGTTGCATCCACAACGTGCGCGAGTTTGGTGCATCACATCGAAGACCGTCGATGCGAGGCTTGTCGCTCGAAAAATGTCGCGCGACACACATCCCGCGCCGGTTCTGGCTGACACCCCGATTCATTAGTCGAATCGTATCGGTCGGATAAAAATATTAATTGGTTGTGTTTTCAGGATCGACGCTAAGGTGTGTGGCATTCCCGTCGGCGAACGGATCATCACGTTTCTGAAGAGGAATCACCGTGGTTATCGAAGCCATCGTCACCCGTCTCGACGCAGCATTCGCGCAAATCGAAGCAACACCGGATTCGCATGAATCGCGCCATCAACGCGACGCGATCATCCAGTGGCTCGACCGGGCATCGGAAGAAGGATATCGACTCGGTCTCGTCACGACGCTGCCGGCTGCACGGCTCAGCGACATGTTCGAAGGCCAGTTCGGCCGCGCAAACCTCGACCGCTTTTCGGTCGTCGTCACGGACGCCAATCAGCAGGACTCCCGATCAAACCAGCATCCTTTCGACGTCGCACTGCAGGCACTCGGCGTACCGCCCGAACGCGCGGTGGGGATCGCGAGCAGCGAACCGGAGCGCCGGGAAGCCGAGCATTTCGGCCTGTCGCGCTGCGTGAACATCACCGACACCGTGCGCTCGATCGCATCGGCCGGCCTGCACTGACCGCCGGCACACCGGCTGGCGACGGCCGGCCACCCTCGATCCGGCAGCCATCCGACGATTGCCCGACCGAATCCTGACATTCTGCTGTCAAAGTCGCTTGCAACACTTCCGGGCTTGACCGATCCCTCCCGGAGACGGGACGACGCGAAACCGCATCGTCCCGCCCGTTGCACACCACGATGACACGCCCGACCCGCACCGCCGCCGCCCTTGCCGTTGCCTGCCTGCTGCTCGCCGCTTGCGGCGGGGACAATTCGACACCGCCCGCGGCCTCGGCCGACAACAGCGGCTCGACGCCCGCACCGCAACCGCAACCCCAGCCCACGCCGGCACCCGCGACCTATTACCAGACGAAGACGCCATACCGTCCGCAGCAGGACGCCGCGACGTACGAAGCACCGCCCGCCGGCTACGCGCCCGTCTACACCGAACTCGTCGCGCGCCACGGCTCGCGCGGGCTGTCGGGTTTCAAGTACGACGGCGCGATCTACGCGATGCTGGTCAAGGCCGAAGCCGACGGCGCCCTGACCGCGCTCGGCGCACAGCTCAAGGCCGATACGTACGCGATGATGAAAGCCAATGCGCTGCTCGGCTATGGCGTGGCGGGCATCTCCACGCCCGGGTACGGCAACCTCACGCAAACCGGCATCCGTGAACACCAGCAACTCGCCGCGCGCCTCGCGCAGCGGCTGCCCGCGCTGTTCGCGGCCGGGAACCGGCAGATCGTCGTCGTCAACTCGGGCCAGGATCGCGCGGTCGACAGTTCGACCTTTTTCTCCGCGTCGCTCGTGGCTGCGCAACCGGCACTGGCCCCGGCGATCACGCTGCCGGCCGCGCCGTCCGGTTATCCCGCGAGCGCGCCGGTCGCGCAGCCGGCCGGCACCAACCGTTTCCTGCTGTACTTCCACTCGCTGAAGCCGGCCACCGACCTCGTGACCGATGCGGGCAATCCGTACTACGCGACCTACCAGGCGAGCCAGGCCTACCAGGCCTATGCGAACGACGCGACGGTGGCCGCGAAGCTCAACGCGATCAAGGCGGCGCCGCAGGCGGCCGACGTCGCGCAAACGGTGCTGTCCGCGCTCGTGTCGCAGGCATTCATCGCGAAGCTCGGCACCAGCGGCTACACGTTCGCGAACACGGGCACCTACGCGTTCACGTCGGCGGACGGCAAGTTCACCAACACGCTGAAGGGCGACGGCAAGACGAAGATCGCGACGGCTGTCGATGCGGTGAACGTGCTGTACAACCTGTTGCAGGTCGCGCCCGCGATGACGGCGGAAACGGGCGGCGTCACGATGGAAAAGTACATCGGCGCGGAGCAGGCGCAGTATCTCGCGTATCTGCAGGATGCGGAGGACTACTACCAGAAGGGGCCGGGCATTCAGGAAGCGAACCCCGTCACGTACCGGATGGCGAAGGTGCTGCAGGACGATTTCTTCGGCGAAGTCGATGCGATCGCGCGCGGCGACCTGACCCACGCCGCGAAGCTGCGCTTCACGCATGCGGAGATCATGATTCCGTTTGCGTCGATCATGAACCTGAAGAACGTGTTCGTGCCGACGCCGCAAGCGCAGACGTACACGTACGCGAACAACCCATGGCGCGGCGATCAGGTGTCGCCGATGGCCGCGAACATGCAGTGGGATGTCTATCGCAACGGATCGCGTCTCATCGTGAAGATGCTGTACAACGAGCGCGAAACGGATTTCCAGGCTGCATGCGACGGCGCGAAGCTCACGCCGGGCAGTCACTTCTACGACTACGCGGGGTTGAAGCAGTGTTACGAGTATCAGTGACGTGATGCAGGCAACGCCGCGCGCGACAAGCCCGTTTCGAAACCCGGACGCTGCACCTCGCCCGGGTTTCAGCATGCGCGCCCCTGCCTGCTAGATCTTGCGGACGCCGTTCTGAAGCAGCGTCCGGTGCAGGAGGTCCACCTGCGACGCCGCGAGCACCCGCTTCGGGATGAGGCGGAACATCACCGCCGACTGATAAAGCAGGATCACAAAACGATCCTCGCTCCAGTGAACGAGATCCGCGAAGCGAAATTCCTCGTGCGAAGTCAGGGATTCGACCACGAAATGGTCGCTGCGCCAGATGACCGTGTGCGGCTGCTGGAGGGTCTTTTGCTGGCTGTAGATCTTGCGAGCGGCACGACGCAACAGCAGATGGTTGAGCAGCGGCACGCCGATCGTGACCACCGCCGCGATTCCCACCATCCACCAGACGTTCCGCCAATCCGGCAACGCGCCGCTTGCCACCCGGAAACCACCGAACAAAAGGACGGCATACGCTATCGACGTGATCGCGAATGCCTTGAGCAGATATTTCCAGTTATATCTGCGCCAAAGATTCAGGCGGTAAGCGTGGACCAGATCGTCCACCGTCGGTTGAAACACGATATCGGTATCGCTCATGTGCGGGCTCGGAATGTTCGCTGTTTTTATGCTTGCGCTGGATTGTTCACCGCGAGCGCCGCGATGCGGACAGTCGGCGACGCGTGCGCAGGGTAACCTGCAAACGAAGCCGCGCGAAAGCGCCGGCCATTCGATGCATGGATCGCCAATATACATGCGCAGAACGCGGACTCAGGCGAATCGCGGATCGGCGACGGCGCTCAACCAGCCCGGCATGCACTTCCGACGCTCACGCAACCCGACCGCCCCCCTGCCCGCTGAGTATCCCGGGCTCGACCAGCATGACCTCGATCCGCTCCTTGCCCTTCCCGGTATTGCGGCGCTTGAGCGTCAGCATGCCGATCTCGCCGGTCGACGCCGGATGCGTGCCGCCGCACGCCATCGTCGCGAAGCCGTCGACCGTCCAGAAGCGGCGTTGCGCGTCGACATCGCTGAAGCCGGTCACGATGCGCAGGTCGCGCATCGACAGATCGGCCGCGGCCGATTCGATCTCCGGAAACAACGGCGACAGGCTCGTATCGCTCGCGAAGTCGACGCGTGCCTTGTCCTGCCCGATATGCGCGCCGATGCGCTCGATACCGGGCCGGAGCCGGTAGACCAGTTGCAGCACCATTTCGGCCGCGAAGTGCAGGCGCATCAGCCGGTACCGGCGCACCCAGTCGATGCGCCAGGTCACGCGATCCCCGACGTTCAGCAAATGATCGTGCGGCAGCGTGTAGACGATGTCGAGACCCTGCTTTTCGGCGCGGATGACCTGATAGCCGCCGAGCGAACCCGCGTCGCTTTCCTGTCCGCCCGAAAACGCGAAGAAGATGGTCGTGTCCACCTGCACGCGTTCGCCGTCGACGTGCGTGACGACAGTATCCAGCGTGGTCCGGTAGGGATCGTCCCAGAATACTTTCTGCGTCATTGCCGCCGCGCCTTTCGCCGAGGAAAGCACGCAGGTTAGCCGGATCGCGTCGGGGTGGCTTGTACGATCTTGCGCCCTTGCGCCGGCGCACCGTCGTCAGCCATGGCACACGCTGCAGTCGCGGTATCTTCTTCGCCCTTGCGTTCGACGCTCCACGTATGGATCGGCCGATGCCCCGGCCGCTCCCATTCGGGCGGCATCCACAGATGCTTCAGCCGCTGCAGGATCGGCCCCGGCGCGAATACGTCACGCCACATGTCGACGAATTCGTGCAGGTTCAGAACCATGAAGTTGTACGAACGAATCTGCTGCGTGATCCCGTAGTCGACCGGCTCCGTTTCCTCGACATAGGTGCCGAACAGGCGATCGAAGACGATCAGCACGCCGCCGTAATTCCTGTCGATGTAGCGCGGATTGCGGCCGTGATGCGCGCGATGGTTCGACGGCGTGTCGAACACGTACTCGAACCAGCGCGGCAGCCGCCCGATCGCTTCGGTATGCACGAAGTACTGGTACACGAGATCGACCGCGAGCAGGAACAGCACGACCGCGGGCGGAATGCCGAACCAGACTGGCGGCAGGTAGAACAGGAACACGCCGACGAACGCGTTCAGCAGCGACTGCCGCATCGCCGTCGTGAAGTTCATCACTTCGCCGCTGTGATGCGGCACATGCGCGGCCCAGAACCAGCGCACGCGGTGCGACGTGCGATGAAACCAGTAGTAGCAGAATTCCACGACGACGAAGATCGGCACGATCGTGAGGCCGTTCACCGGCACGTCGAACAGCCGGTGCCGGTAGACCCACGCGAAGATCGCACCGGTGAACAGGAGCCCCATCACGGTCTCGGCCACCTGATAGCCGGCGCCGAGCGACAGGTTCGCGACGATCTCCTTCCAGCGAAACGGCTCGCGGCGGCCACGCCCGGTCATCACTGCGTATTCGATCGCGAACGCGATCAGGAAGACCGGCGTCATGCCGATCAGCAACACCTGCTTCCAGTCCACGTCGTTACCCAGGAACGCATGGAGCCACGTCATCAACTCGGTCGGCATGTTCGCAGCCTCGATCAGGAACTGCCGGGCAGTATGGTCGCGCGCGGGTCGCTCCGCGTTGACACTTGCCGACGATTACTTGACACTTTCCGCCATGCCCGCCGCCTCCCCGCTCTCGACACAGCGCGTCTACTACTCGAGCACCTATGTGCGGCTGCTGTTCGACTATCTGTCCGAGCAGGGTAAAGACGCCGCATGCGTGCTGGGCGAGGCGCGACCGCCCGAGGACGACCGCGGGCTCACGCTGTACGCGAGCGCGCACTGGCGGCGCCTGCTCGAATGCGCGGTGCGGGCGCTCGACGATCCGCTGCTCGGCCTGCACGTCGGCCAGCGGATCACGCCGGCCCACCTCGGCGCGCTCGGCTACGCGCTGCATGCGTGCCGCGATGCCGGCGCCGCGCTCGCACGCTGGCAGCAATACGAACACCTGATCGCGAACGTCGCGCGCATGGAAGTGCGCGTCGAGGCGACGTCGGTCGCGATCGAATGGCACGATGCGCCCGAGCCGCTCGGCCCGCTCGTCGACGAAGTCGCGCTCACGGCCATCGTCCAGTTCGCACGCAACATCACCGGCACGCGTGACGGGCCCGACGAAGTCTGCTTCGTGCACCCGTCGCCCGGTGACGATCGGCCGTACGTCGACTACTTCGGTTGCCCGGTGCGGTTCGGCCAGCCGGTGAACCGCCTCGCGTTCCCGCTGCACCTGCTCACACAGCCGCTGCGCCAACCGGACGACGCGCTGCTGCAGATGATGGAACGCCAGGCAAGCGCGCTGCTGGCCGAGTTGCGGCAGACGGACGATCTCGAACAGTCGGTGCGCGAAGCCGTCGCGCGCACGCTGACGCAACGGGAAGCGAGCATCGAACAGATCGCGTCGGACCTGCATGTGTCGTCGCGCACGCTGCATCGGCGGCTTGCCGAACTCGGGCTCAACTTCCGGACACTGCGCGAGGACACGCGGCGGCGGCTCGCGATCGACCACCTGAACGATCCGCGGCTGACCCTCGCGGAAGTCGCGTGGCTGCTCGGGTATTCGGAACACAGCGCATTTACGCGCGCCTTTCGGCGCTGGACCGGCGAATCGCCGCAGCAGTGGCGCAGCCGGCAACCCGCGCGGGCGGCGAGCGTCGCGCGCGGCTGAGCGCAACTGAGCGCCACTGAGCGCAGCGCGCAACCGCGCCGCCGACGAACTCGCGTCCACCCGCGCGGTCGAACGAGCATCGCCGGAGAATCCCATGAAACGCATTGCCGCTGTCGCTGTCCTGACCCTGCTTGCCGCCGTCAGCTTGCCGGCGGCCGCCGGTGCAACATCCGGCAGCGCCGGGCCGGTTCCCGTTCAAATGCATGCGAACAACTGCGTGCCGTCCCGCAGCGCCACGCCCGACGCGCGCTCGCCGTCGAAGGCGCCGCCAATCCGCGTATGCGTCGGCGATTCCAATACGCAACTGAACCTGCCGTGGTTCCTGACCGATGTGCTCACCGCGGTGGACACGCACCAGTCGGGCGGTGACCTGCTGCGCAAGATGCGCGACGATTTCTGAATCGCGGCCCGCGCGACGCGCGGGCACCGCATCGTTCACTCATCTTCGGACGCCTGCAGCACCTGCGTGAACGTGCCGACCATGCCGGCCCACATCGCGGGGTCGGCAATGCTGCGCAGCAGCGCAAGCGCTTCCTTTCGTTCGTCTTTCGAAAGCGGACCATGTGCGCCGCGGATGGTGTTGTAGCGCGGCGTGCCGCGCGAGGCGAGCGCGCGATCGAGCACGTAATCGCGGGCCTGCCCGTTCACGTCGATCCGGATCCACAGCGAACCGCCGTCGGCTGCGGCTGCACCATCGGTCACGATGACCGTGGGCACGGTATTTTCTTCCATCCCGAAGCTCCGGCGACACATGCGACCGTATCGCGCGGCGACCGAACGCGGGCCGCGGGCAAGTCGGCAAAGACAGCATCCCGAAAGAATGTTTCTTGTCGAGACACAATGACAAAATTACACCAATTGTTGAATAACAATATTTCGTAATCTCTCATCACATCTTATACTTGCCGCGCACCATCCTCGTGCCAAGAGACGGTGTTTTTTCGTCCCGGCCGCAAGACCATGCGGCCGGGGTTTTTTCGGTGTGCTCCGCCAGTTCATATGCGCCGAATGCGCATGTTCATGGAGGCAAGCCTCGGAATGAACGGCCCATTGCGACGAGGCGGTCACGGGTGTCCGTCGCGACCGTAGGATCGATCGCATCGAGATGGCGGCGCGCATGACGCAGGCGTGCCGTCGATGTATCGACCGGTACGACTTGCCTCTCCCAACACACAACACCAAAGGCGACCGCGGGAATGTCGGCGTTCACGCCAGGCTCGAAACCAGTGTTCCAGCGCAGCGGCGCGTGGCCGCGGGTCGTCTTGTTCGTCGCCGTTATCGTTTGCGTACTCGTGCCGGCCTTCGCGATCGCGCTTGCCGACCGCTATGCGCGCGATACCGTCATCGAACATGAACGCGTCGTGGCGAACGACATCGTGGCATCGGTCGACCGCATCCTGGACGGCACGCGCCTGCGACATGTGGACGAACTCACCGCACTCGTCGGGCGGCCATGCTCGGCGGTATTCCGGACGCTCGCCGAGATAGGCACGCGCCTGCGCTACCTGCGCGCCGTCGCGCTGGTGTACGACGGACGTGTCATGTGCTCGTCTGCGCTGGGGGCAATCGACTTGCCGCTGGGCGCGTACACGCACGAGCCGGAGCCGGGTTCGACGCTCGTCACGCTGCTGCGCCAAACGCCGTTCCAGCAGGGCATCCCGGTGCTGCCCGTGTTTTACGCCACCGCGCCCGGCGCGGGCGTGCTCTACCTGGTCGAGGGTGACTACGTGGCCGACGCGCTCGCGCACGGCGCCCGCTACGGGACGGAAACCGCGACGCTGTCGATCGCGGGTTCGGGCCATCTCGATCAGTACGGGAAGTTCGCGCCGGAATCGGCCGCGGAACCCGCACGCGGCAGCACGATCGTGTCGCCCCGCTGGCCGTTCACGGTGTCGGTTGCGGCATCCACGCGCTACGCGTCGCAGGTTCGGCACCACTATCGGCTGATCGGCATCACGATCGTGCTGCTGGCGGATGGTCTCGTGATGGCGGCCTACCTGCTGGCGATGGCACCGCGCCGGCTGCTGCTGAAGGCCGTGCGCAACGCGCTCAGGCGCGACGAACTCCATGTCGTGTACCAGCCGATCGTCGAGGTCGGGACGCGCAGGACCGTCGGCGTCGAGGCGCTGCTGCGCTGGCAGCATCCGAAGTGGGGGGCCATCAGCCCGGCGGTGTTCATCCCGCAGGTCGAATCGAGCGCGGTGCTGCCGAAAGTGACCGAATTCGTGCTGCGGACCGCCGTGTCGGAACTCTCCGCGCTGACGCCGTCAACGCCGCTGCGCATCGCCGTCAACATCGCGCCGAAGGATCTCGAGCGCACGCGGTTCGTGTCGATCGTCGAGGATGCGATTCGCGCACTGCCGCCCGGCTTTACGCTGGTGCTCGAAGTCACCGAGCGCATCCTGCTCGAGAAGAACGCGCGGACCACCGCGATCTTCCATGCGCTGAGAGCGAAAGGCGCGAAATTCGCGATCGACGATTTCGGCACGCATCACAGCAATCTCGACATGCTGTCGCGTTTTCCGTTCGACTACGTGAAGATCGATCGCCAGTTCGTCTCGCAGCTGAACGGCGGCAGCGCGGGATTGATCGAGGGTATCGCGTCCGTCGCGCATCACTACGACCTGAAGATCATCGCGGAGGGCGTGGAAACGGAAGCGCAGCATCGCGCGCTGCAGACGGTCGGGATCCAGTATGCGCAGGGGTATCTGTATCAGCGGCCGCAACGGGCAGAGCACTTGAAGCGGGATGTCGCGTGGGTGTAGGGCGCCGGTGCGTACGCTGATGCGCCCGCTGCCGAATCGCCGCGGGTCGTCTTGTCGCGCACGCGGCTCACGCCATATCCGCTTGCGGGTTTCACGCCGACGGCATGCCTTGCGACGGTCCAGCGGTCTCGCGACGCACAGCGGCATAGAACACGCGGAACCACACCCAGTAGGCCGCGCCGGTTCCGGCGAGAACGACGACCGGCATCATGCCGGACATCAGGCTGGCTATTCCGAGCACGTCGCCCACGAGGCGCAGCACCGCATAAGCCAGCAGCAGGACCGATACCATCGACGCAAGCGACGCCCCCAGCAGACGCCGGACGTGCAGCCGACCGAGATCGCGAGGCAGGCCGAGCATCGCGCCTGCGAAGACGATCGCGGCGGGCACGACGATCCCCCCGACGTAGTTCAGCATCACGAGCTTGAGATCGTCGTCGAAATGGTCGAGCAGGATCATCACGGCCTGCGTCATGAAAAGCAGCAATACGCTGGCAAACAACCAGGCCGCGAGACCCGCGATGCGCCGCCGCGCATTGCCGCGCGGCGCCCCGGGCAACGCGTCGTTGCGAAACAGGTGGGTGACGAACCACCACGCCAGCCAGGCGACGAGCGCGTAGAGGACGGCATTCACCGGCGCGATGAGCGTCACGATGTGCGTCAGGCTGAGAGAACCACCGCGCAACATGCCCACGAGCGCCTGGAATACCAGCACCTGCGCGGCCTGCCAGACCAGCAGGCATAACGCAAAGGCCGTCAGCGGCAACGCGGGGCGACGGAATGCGAGCTGATCCCGGTACTCTCCGTGCCAGCGGACGATCAGGAACACCAGGCCGCTTCGAAACACCAGGCTCCCGATGAAAGTGGACAGTTGCACGGCCAGCATATTCACGGACGGCGAAGACTTCGTCGACCACACGTAGAGGCCGATCAGAAATTGCGCCGTGGTGATGATCGCCGCGATGAGCGCGGCGATACCGGGTAAAGAAATTTGCCGGGAGGAGGCGTTCATGGGGAGTCCGAGGTAAATGGGTTCATCGGCAATGCGTGCGGCGCCGCACTTCCAGGCAAACCGAACAGCCACGCCCTCCCTGCAGCAACAGGACGGCCGGGCATCCGCCGGGAGAATGCGCGTGTGGGTCTCGTGTGGTGTTTCCGGGCAGCAGCGACCCGCGGCCCCGACCGGGGCGACGCACCGGTTGCGACCGTTTCCGGCGAACCGGCTGCACGGCCAAGGCCCTCGAGCATGTCGCGCAGAAGGGCCCGCCCCGGCAACCCGAGGACGAGCGACAGCGAGCCGAATTCAATCGGGATCGGTGGATGCGTGCGGTTTTGCGGTCGATTGCCTTCGCTCATGTCGAGCGACAGGCCGGTCGACTGCGGCATGGAGGCTTTCACCAGTGGCGACTGGAAACGAGGCAGGCGAAGTCAGGTCGGCATGCGTCATGCGCTCCCACGCAGCTTGCGCGATGTGTCGGCACGTCATCGCGACCGAAGCAGGACTGCCCTGCCCTGCGGTGGCGAATCGGAGCACGATTGCCAGGCCGGAAATTGAACGCGACAAGCGACGCTTGCCGAGCCGGCCGTTCCGCAATTGCGTCCATCATGCGGTACGCATTCATGGCGCCTCTCTCAGAATGATGTTGTTCTTGACCGGCGATTCTACGAACGATGGTTCCGTGACGTCAATCGGGCGGGATTCATCAGCATGCCGGCGGATGATCGGGATCGGACAGGCATGTGTCCCGATAGGCGTCGTCGACGGCACGCAGAAACGCCTTCCGTCCGTTCTCCAATGCCGTGGCCGTGTGCGCGTCCGGCGAGACAGGCATCACGCGGCCATCGGGCGACATCGAATAGCCGAGATCGACGAACGCATCGTCCGGCGCGCGCTTCGTTCCGATCCAGTAGCCGATCGAAACCGAGCTGGCAACGCCGGTCGCGCCGTTGTAACCCACTTCGAATCGTCCGGCCTTGAAGATGCGCGGCCTCATTTTTTCCGCATAGGACAGCACTTCAGCAACCGTTGCGCCATCTTTTGTCCGATGCTGCCTGACCGCCTGTATCCAGTTGGCTTCCGTGGTCGCCGGCAGTGCCTTCACTTTCGGGGAAGCGCCTATCGCACGCCCGCTTCCACACAGGCAGGCCGCAACGACGACACAGCCGGCAACACGTGCGACGCGATCAATCGCGAGTTTCATTCAATGATCCTTGACGGGTTCAATCGAGCCCGAATCTTACGATCATCGGCCGGATGCCGGAACGGTATCGCGCATCCCGCGCCGGCACTCCCCCGCCCAAGCACTGAAATCGGCCGCCCGGGCATCCATGACGAGCGGGTATCTTGACGGCGTTCGAGCGGGGTCCCATTACGGATTCCCCCGTCGATGCCGAGACACCGCATTTCGTTGACGCAAAAAAACCGGGAAACCGATGCGCATCTGCCGTGCGCCGCTTCAGTCGAACGTACGCACCACGGCGGACGCCTTGGTTGCGATCAACCAATTGCCGTCCACCTTGTGCATGACGAAGTGATCGTTGAACAGCCGGTTGCCGATTCGCACCCGTACCGTAGCCGTTGAAAGGCCGTCCGACACATGCGCCATCGAGAGGATCGCCTCGTCCCTGGGCGCGCCGGTCGATCGCGGACTCGGCCTCCCGTTGATGAGCGCCGCATACTCGTGCGACGCCAGCGTGCGAAACCGGCCTTCATCGAGCCACTGAATCACGCAGCTCGGGTGAAAAACCTTGTCGAAGTCGCGGCTCTTCGGCTCGTAAGCCAAATTGAAGTAGTCGTCGATCAACGCGACTACGGCCTGGGTCTGGGTCATGGCTGGCTTTCCTCGATAGTGAACCGCTCGTATAGTGAGCGATCGCCCCCGCCCTCGGCTACGGCGACCCGGTTATCGCTGCCATTACAGGAACACATGGATCATGGAAGACCTCGACGGAGGACTGGTAAGCGGCTTGCTTGTCCTTGCGGCCCTGGCCGAATCCGGGAGCTTCGGTCGAGCGGCCTCCCGCCTGGGCAAGACCCAGCCCGCGGTCAGTCGCGCGATCCAGCGACTGGAGGACCGCCTGCGCGCGAAGCTCGTGCATCGCACCAGCCGGCACGTCGAAGTGACGGACGCGGGCCACGAACTGTTGTCGAAAGTGCTGCCGTTACTGCAGGGGATCGAGGAGGCGACCGCCGGCACTTCCGGCCAGACTTCGGTCGCCAGCGGCACGCTCCGTGTGGCGTGCGATGCCGCATTCGCCCGCCTTGTGCTCGCACCGGAGCTGGCCCGGTTCATGAAGGAACACCCCGCTCTGCACCTGAAGCTGGAGACCCGGAACGACCTCTCGGACCTCGTCAGCGACGGCTTCGATCTCGCCATCCGCTTTGGCCCCCCATCCGTTTCCACCTTGGTCTGTCGACGGCTGTACAGCCCGCGGGTGCTGACGGTGGCCGCACCGTCCTACCTGGAGCGACGCGGCCGGCCGAGGTCGCCGCAGGATCTGGTCGACGACGGCCACGAATGCATCCTGGCCATCGACCCGGCTACCGGCCGCCCCTTCGACTGGGAATTCTGGCGTGACGGCGAAAAAACGAAAGTGGCCGTAACCGGCAGCCTGACCGTCACGGATGCGGGCACCAAGATCGGCGCCTGCGTCGCAGGCTTCGGGATCGCCCAGGTGATCGACCTCGGAATCGACACGCACCTGCGTGCCGACACACTGGAGCCGGTGCTGACCGACTGGTGCGACGAGACGTTCCCGCTTTACGTCTACTACCCCAGCCGGAACCACGTTCCGGCCAAGGTGAGAACGTTCATCGACTTCGTCGTCGGCATGATGCCCAGGCTGCAGTCCAATGGCTACGGCGCGTGCCGGCAACCGCCATCCGCCGTGCTCGAAACGCTGCGTCGCGAGTAGTCGCCTTCTTTCCGTCGCGCGGCGGACGTCAATCGCGTCGAA
This sequence comes from Burkholderia sp. LK4, assembly GCF_001043615.1. Taxonomy (NCBI): domain Bacteria; kingdom Pseudomonadati; phylum Pseudomonadota; class Betaproteobacteria; order Burkholderiales; family Burkholderiaceae; genus Burkholderia; species Burkholderia sp. LK4. Next base: position 129,681 of record NZ_LDUL01000025.1, on the reverse strand, counting down.
AAACCCGAACGCCGGCCGGCACGCGGAAGATCGCGCATCGCGCGCCGGCTTCCTGCCACCTGTTGCCACCTGTTGCCACGCACGCCCCCGTCGGCACGGCCGCCATTCAAGCGCTAAAATCCGCCGCCTGGGCATTCACGACGAGCAAGCGTTTTGACGGCGTTCGAGCAGGGTTTCATCCTCACCCGCCACTGGCGGGACACCGCATCCGGCATCGAGATCGAGTTCTGGCTGGCAACCGAACACGGTCCGCGCCGCGTGCGCCTGCGCCCGCAGGAAGCCGTCGCGTTCATCCCCGCCGAACAGCAGGCGCTCGCCGAACGCACGCTGGCCGGCGAGCACGACGCCGAGTTGCGCCCGCTCACGCTGCGCGATTTCCGGCAGCGCCCCGTCGTCGGCCTCTATTGCAAGCGCTATCGCCATCTGTCCGGGCTGCAAAAACGCCTCGCCGCAGCGGGCGTCGACGTCTACGAAGCCGACGTGCAACCGCCCGACCGCTACGCGATGGAACGCTTCATCACGGCATGCGTGCAGTTTCGCGGCCGGCCCGGCCGCGACGGCACGCTGACCGGCACCGAGCTGAAATCCGCGACCGGCTATCGCCCGGCCCTGCGCTGCGTGTCGCTCGACATCGAAACCAGCGTCCACGGCGAGCTGTATTCGATCGCGCTCGAAGGCTGCGGGCAGCGGCAGGTCTACATGCTCGGCCCGCCGAACGGCGATGCAGGCAGCGACGCGGGCACGCGGGACTTCGACCTCGACTATTGCGACAGTCGCGCCGCGATACTCACGCGGCTCAACGACTGGTTCGAAACACACGATCCCGATGCCGTGATCGGCTGGAACCTCGTGCAGTTCGACCTGCGCATCCTGCATGCGCATTCGGAGCAATACGGCGTGCCGCTGAAGCTCGGGCGCGGCGGCAGCGTGCTCGACTGGCGCGCGCATGGCCAGCAGCCCGACCACTTCTTCGCGGGCGCGGCAGGCCGGCTGATCCTCGACGGCATCGACATGCTGAAATCCGCGACGTGGACGTTCCCGTCGTTCAGCCTCGAATACGTGTCGCAGGCGCTGCTGGGCGAAGGCAAGTCGATCGACAATCCGTACCAGCGGATGGACGAGATCCAGCGCCGCTTCGATCACGACAAGCCGGCGCTCGCGCGCTACAACCTGAAGGACTGCGAGCTCGTCACGCGCATCTTCGACAAGGCGGACCTGCTGTCCTTCGCGCTCGAACGCGCGAGCGTGACGGGCCTCGCGGCCGATCGCACCGGCGGGTCGGTCGCGGCCTTCACGCACCTGTACCTGCCCCGCATGCACCGGCTCGGCTACGTCGCGCCGAACCTCGGCGACGTGACCGGGCAAAACAGCCCCGGCGGCTTCGTGATGGATTCGCGCCCCGGGCTGTACGACTCGGTGCTCGTGTTCGACTACAAGAGCCTCTATCCGTCGATCATCCGCACGTTCCTGATCGATCCGGTCGGGCTGATCGAAGGGCTCGCGAATCCCGGCGACGACGCATCGGTGCCCGGCTTTCTCGGCGCGCGCTTCTCGCGTACCGCACACTGCCTGCCCGATATCGTGCGCCGCGTGTGGGAAGGCCGCGACGATGCGAAGCGGCAGCGCAACGCGCCGCTGTCGCAGGCGCTGAAGATCATCATGAATTCGTTCTACGGCGTGCTCGGCTCGACCGGCTGCCGCTTCTTCGACCCGCGCCTCGCGTCGTCGATCACGATGCGCGGGCACGAGATCATGCACCGCACGCGCGAGCTGATCGAAGCGCAGGGCTACGAAGTGATTTATGGCGATACCGATTCGACGTTCGTGTGGCTCGGCCGCGCGCACGACGACGATGAAGCCGGCGCCAAGGGCCGCGCGCTCGTTGCGCACGTGAACCGCTGGTGGCACGCGCACCTGCGCGACCAGTTCGGGCTCGAGAGCGCGCTGGAACTGCAGTACGAGCGGCACTACCGCCGCTTCCTGATGCCGACCGTGCGCGGTGCGGAAGAAGGCAGCAAGAAGCGTTACGCGGGCCTCGCGGCGGCGGCCGACGGCGGCGAGGACCTCGTGTTCAAGGGGCTCGAAACGGTGCGCACCGACTGGACGCCGCTCGCGCAGCAGTTCCAGCGCGAGCTGTATCGACGCGTGTTCAGCCGCGAGCCCTACCAGGATTTCATTCGCGACTACGTGCAGCGCACGCTGGCCGGCGAATTCGACGACCAGCTCGTCTACCGCAAGCGCGTGCGCCGGCCGTTGCGCGAGTACGAGCGCAACGTGCCGCCGCACGTGCGCGCGGCGCGGATCGCCGACGAGTTCAACCACGCGCAGGGCCGGCCGCTGCAATACCAGCGCGGCGGCTGGATCAGCTACGTGATGACGACGGCCGGCCCCGAGCCGCTCGAGACGATGCGCTCGCCGATCGACTACGCGTTCTACCTGAGCCGCCAGCTGCAGCCCGTCGCCGACGCGATCCTGCCGTTCCTGCGCGACGATTTCGAACGCGTGATCTCCGGGCAGGGGCAGTTGTTCGGCGATTGACGACGTGGCGGCACGGCGGCACGCCCGTCGCCCACTGTGGCGCATTCCGGAAACACAGTTCACCCGGAATCGGCATTTATCCGGCCGGCATGGATTCCTAAACTTGCTTCGTCGGTTCGGTGAACCGCCACGCAACCGTCTGAGGAAATCATGAAATCGATCATCGCCACCGTCGTCGTCGCCACCGCTGCCGCGACTGCCCTGCTCGCCGCGCCGGCCGTGTCGTACGCGCAGTCGTCGCACTCGACGCTCACGCGTGCGCAGGTACGCCAGGAACTGTTCGACCTCGAAGCCGTCGGCTACGACCCGGTCGCCAGCAACGGGGACAACTATCCGGGCGACATCGTCGCCGCGCAGGAGCGCCTGACTGCCAAGCGTCTCGCGGAACGCAACAACGCCGCTGCCGCCTATGGGCCGGGCGGCACGCCGGGCACGGACTCGGGCGCACCTGCGGTCGCGGCGCCGCGGCCGTAACGCGCTGGCGGAAGTGTCGGCGAAGCGGGCCGTTCCGCGCCGCCGGCCGCACATCCGGCTAGAATACCGGCCTGCTGCGCGTCCTGCCGCGGCCGGAGGACATTCATCATGACCGCACGACGCGGTGCCGCGGTCGTCATTGCGCCCGGCCACGAGACAGCCAGCCTGTCGAAAGCCCAGAAGACGTTCAATACGCTCGTCCAGCAGATCGAAACGCGGCGCGAACGCCTCGGCGCATGGGACGCCGTGACGCCGGCCTTCCACAAGAAATTCGTCGACGGGCTGCTGCCGCTCGAGCAGGCGGCGACGGCGTTGCGGATCAGCTTGCTCAACCGGCTCGACGACGCGTTCCTGCAAAAGGGCTTGAGCAAGGCCGAGCAGCGCACGCTGTCCGACGTGATCGCGAACATGGCGCGCGACCTGCTCGACGTCAGCGACGACGCGCAGTTGAAGATCCTCTACAACCGGCACCGCGCATCCGGCGACGACGACCGCACGGCAGCCGATCGCGCACGGCCGAAGCAGGCACCGGAACCGGCGCCCGCCCCCGCGCAGGAAGACGATCTCGACACGCTGTCGCCCGACGAACTCGCCGAGCGCATGCAAGCCGAGCTGGACGAACAGTTCAGGCGCGACATGGCCGAGCACGAGGCCCGCGAGGCGCAGCGCGCGAAACGCAAGAAGGCGCCCCGGCAATCGGCGGCGCAAGCGAGGCGCGAAGCCGAGCAGGCCGAATCGAGCAAGTCGATCCGCGACGTCTATCGCAAGCTCGCGAGCGTGCTGCATCCCGATCGCGAAACCGATCCGAAGGAACAGGAACGCAAGACCGTGCTGATGCAGCGGGTCAACCACGCGTATGCGAAAGGCAACCTGCTGCAACTGCTGGAACTGCAGCTGGAGATCGAGCAGATCGACCGGCGCGCGATCGACGGCCTCGGCGAAGACCGACTGATGCGCTACAACGGCATCCTGGAGGAACAGGTGCGCGAGCTGGACCAGGAGATCCGGCACGTCGAGACCCACTTCCGCCGAACCTACGGCATCGCATCGTCCGTCAAGATCGCGCCCGATACGGTCATGCGGATACTGACGCGCGACATTGCCGGCATGCAGCGCAGCAACCAGGACCTGACCATCGCGGTGCGCGAATTCGACGACCCGGACAACGTCAGGGAATGGCTGAAGGACATGAAGCGCCGGCCGGCATCGTCCCGCTTCGACGACGATTCGTACTGAACGCGCACGCCAGGCGCAACGGCGACACGGCGGCGCGGCGCAGGGCAGCGCACCGCGCCTCCGTCACCCGTTCACGCCCGGTGCCCCGAGATCGGCCCCGCTTCGCCAGTCAGGTTGAACACGCTGTCGATCCACGCGAGAAACGTCGAGAACGTGAAATCCGACCACTGCTGCGTGCGGAACGCCTTCATCACCGGCGTCTCGGCCGGGTCCTGCTGGTTCAGCAGGTTGTCGACGAAGGTGCCGATATCCGCGTCGGTGCCGTTCTCGTGGATCCCCGACCCGGTGAAGCTGACCGCCGTCACCTGATGGTTGGCGATGAAGTCGTTGCGCGCCCACGGCATGAAGTAGCCGAAGTTCGGCAACGGGTTCAGCGTCTGCTTCAACCCGTCCAGCTCCTTCCCGAACATCGCGAGCGACAGCGCATCCTTCGTCGCGTCGTCCGGCGCAGCGATCACGGCCGGCACGAACGCGCGATAGTGATACGCGGCGATGATCTTGTCGCGCTGGTAGCTGGAAAAACCGAAGCGATCATGCGGAAAGGTCGCCGACAATGCCGCGTACGCGCTCCCCATGTTGCCGGGGTCGAACCGGCTGGTCAGCCGGCTGTTCACGGTGATCATCCCGTCGGGGCCCGTCATCCCCCACTCGGTGCGCACGCGGTCGTACAGGCCGACCGACGGATGCGTGGCGGCGTCCGCATCGAACGGCGTGTTGAACACCGTGCCGGCGTCGTCGAGCAGCGAACTGTGCGCCTGCGGCTGCAGCGTGTTGCGCAGCGTCGCGTAGTTCGCGAGCGTGCCGTAGCCGCCCGCGCTCATCCCGTACACGAGCAGCCGGTTCGGCTTGCCGAAGCCGTGCGACGTCAGCCACTGCGCGACGGCCTGGATGTTCTTCAGCCCGCTGTAGTGCTGCAGGCGCCAGTCGCCGGACGGCGACGTGTAGTTGCGCACCGCGCTGCCCATGTGGATATCTCCGGTGCAATAGGGCACGAAAACCTGTGTCCATTGCTGCGTTTCGACCTTCGGCTCGCCGACGAGAATGTGCGCGAGATCCATGCGCGTCAGCAGCGGCGACAGGAACGACGACAGCAGGCTCTCGTTCGCGGTGCCGTTCATGTAGTTGTGCGGAATGCCGTCCGGATTGAAGCCGCCGAGGCCGGCCTCGGCACCGGTCGACGTCTGCGTGCAGGTGCCGTAGTCCCAGCACGCGCCGCCCGGCTCCATCATGTACAGCAGGTTGTCCGACTGCGCGCGATTGATGTAGAAGCGCATCGGCGTGCCGTTGCCGCACGATGCGCCGGTGCTCTCGGGCAACGTCACTTCGTACCACGAATAATAAGGAACCGATGGATCCGGCATCGTCGTATCGGCCGCGTGACCGTTCAGTGCCGCGCAACCGAGCAGCGCGGCAACGGCCGCGCGCAGCAGGCATCGTGCTGTGGACATCTCCCCTCCTTGTCGATGGACATGACGCGGCCGCCGGGCGCCGCCCCGGCCGCGCGGATTCGGCGCTCAGTGCACGCCGGACGGTGAAGCGCCGTCGAACAGCTGGACGCGCAGCGCCTGGAGGCGTTGTGCGATGACGGCTTGCTGCTGGTCGGGATCGGGAATGCTCGCCTGAACCTGCCGGACGACGTCGCGGCTCTGCTGTTCGTACGAGAGATAGCGCGGGTCCTGCGCCGGCGACGGACCGACCGTCCGCTGCGCATAGGTGTCCCATTGCGCGCGCATCGACCGGATCGCCGCGCCGCGCGTCGCCGGGTCGGCTTCGGTGTCGGTCAGCAGCGCCGCGCTCAGCGCTTCGGCCTGCACGGGCACGATCTCGTTGCGCGCGACGTGGTCGGGAAGTTCGTCGAGAATCCGGCGCGCGAGCGCGTCGCGCTCGGCTTGCGGCAGGCTGTTGCGGCGATCGCCGTAAGCGGCGACCTCGTCGCGGAAGCGCGCGAATGCAACGACGCGCTTCACTTCCGCGTCCGCATCGGGGCGCCCGGCAAGGCTGCGGCGCAGCGCGTCGACGTCGAGCCGTCGCTCCTCGGGGCCCGGTGTCACGACGCCGGTGCCGGTGCCGGTACCGAACGCATCGGCCGCGCCGGACCGTGTGCCCGCCGTCGCGACCGGCGTGCCGGACGACGCGGCTTGCGCCGGTGTCGTCGCTTCGTATCGCCAGATCGCAACGACGGCCACGCCGATCGCCGCGATCGCGCCCGTGCGCCGCCAGAGTGCCCTGTTCTTCTTCACGTCGCCTCCTCGTCACGTCATGCCGTTCTTCGCCGGTGCATCCGCGAGTAGGTTCTAGGTCGAATCCGGCATGCAGTCAAAAGCGGCACTAGAACGCGGGCACTAAACCCGCGCGCAGCGGCGATGGCCGGCAAGACGTTTGAAACGCATTTCGTTGTCGTATCGGCACGCGCGTGATGTCGAGCGTCGTGCCCGTCCGGCGGTGGTTCGCGCCGGCACGCGCGATGTGCGCCGCGACACCAAGCAAGCAACGATCCACCTTCACGGGGCGCGACGCTCACGCGTGCGCGTGGCCGATACGGATGGCCGGATAAGACCCGTCGAACGACCCGCTGAGCGCTTGGTCGTCATTTTGGCCGGCCCTATGCTGGTTTCCGACACGCGCCGAACGGTCGGCGCGGCACACACCCCACCCAGCCGAGCCCGTTCCATGAGCCGTGCAGACCTTCCGCATCGCGCACCCGCCGCCGTCCACGACTATCCGACCTATCGCGACGCACTCGCGGGCCGCCGCCTTCCCGCCGCATTCGTCGATCTCGACTGCCTCGACGCGAACCTCGCCGACCTGAAGCGCCGCGCACGCGGCGTGCCGATCCGGCTCGCGACGAAATCGGTACGCTCGCGCGAACTGATCGGTGCGGTGCTCGCCGCCGGCCCGTTCATGCAGGGGCTGCTGTGCTATTCGGCCGCGGAAGCCGCGTGGCTTGCGGACGGCGGGTTCGACGACATCGTCGTCGCCTATCCGACCGTCGAGGCCGACGACCTTCGCGCGGTGGCCGCGCAGCTCAGGCGGGGCCGCTCGATCACGCTGATGGTCGACGCTGCCGCCCAGGTCGACGCGATCGACCGCCTCGCACGCGCGGAAAGCGTGACGATCCCGCTCGCGATCGATCTCGACATGTCGTCCGCGTATCCGGGCCTGTATTTCGGCATGTACCGCTCGCCGGTGCGCGACGTGGCCGGCGCACTCACCCTCGCGAGCCGCATCGGCGAGCGGCGGCACGTGCGGCTCGACGGGCTGATGGGTTACGAAGGACAGATCGCCGGCGTGGCCGACACGGAGCCGGGCAACGGCGCGCGCAACGCGCTGGTACGCCACCTGAAGCGCCGCTCGGCGCGCGAGATCAACGCGCGCCGCCACGCGGCCGTGCAGGCGCTCGCGGCGGCGGGCTACAGGTTGCGCTTCGTGAACGGCGGCGGCACCGGCAGCTTCGAAAGCACGCTGGGCGATGCGTCGGTCACCGAGCTCGCGGCCGGCTCCGGCCTCTACGCGCCGGCGCTGTTCGATCACTATGCGGCGTTTCACGCGCAACCGGCCGCCGGCTTCGCGCTGCCGGTCGTGCGAATTCCGCAGCCGGGCATCGTGACCTGCTCGGGCGGCGGTTATATCGCATCGGGCCCGGCCGGCAAGAGCCGGCTGCCCCGCCCGTGGCTGCCGGCCGGTTGCACGCTGATCGACAACGAAGGCGCGGGCGAGGTGCAGACGCCCGTGCGCGTGCCGCGCGGCGTTGCACCGGCGATCGGCGATCCGATCCTGTTCCGCCACGCGAAGGCCGGCGAACTGTGCGAACGCTTCAACACGCTGCTGCTGATCCGCGGCGGCCGCGTGGTCGGCGAGGCGCCCACCTATCGCGGCGAAGGCAAGAGCTTTTTCTAGCGGGCCGCACGGCCCGTCGTTCAACCGTTCAACTCATTCGATCGACAACCACGGAGACAATGCCATGTGGCGTAACTGGTCGGGATATGTCTGCAGTCCTGATGCAACCGTGTCGACGCCCGCGTCGCACGCCGCGCTCGCGGCGGTGCTGCGCGACGCGGCAGCAACGGGCGCCACCGTGCGCGCGGTCGGCGCCGGGCACTCGTTCTCGCCGCTCGTGCAGACCGACGACGTGATCCTGTCGCTCGACGCGATGCAGGGTGTGATCGACGTCGACCGCGACCGGCGCGTCGCGCGCGTGCATGCCGGCACGCGGCTGTGGGCGCTGGGCCCGGCGCTCGCCGCGCACGGCCTCGCGATGGAGAACCTCGGCGACATCAACGTGCAGTCGATCGCCGGCGCGACCAGCACCGGCACGCACGGCACCGGCATCACGCTCGGCAACCTGGCGACGCAGATCGACAGCCTGACCTTCATGTGCGCGGACGGCAGCGAGATCCGCGCGAGCGCCGACACGCATCCCGAGCTGTTCGCCGGCGGCCGGATCGGGCTCGGCGCGCTCGGCGTGCTGACCGAGATCGGCCTGCGCCTCGTGCCCGCGTTCAACCTGCGCCTCGAGCGCGGCGGCATGCATCTCGACGACTGCCTCGCGCAGGCGGACGCGCTGATCGCGAAGCATCGCTCGTTCGAGTTCTACTGGTTCCCGCACACGGACACCGTGCTGACCAAGGCGTGGGACATGACCGACGAGCCGGCCGACGCGGTGCACTGGGCGAGCCGCGCGTCCGAGTCGTTCCTCGAGAACACGGTGTTCGGCGCGCTGTGCGGGCTCGGCCGGCGCGTGCCGTCGCTGTGCCCGGCGCTGAGCAGGCTGTGCGCATCGACCGTGTCGGCCGGCCGGCACGTGGATGCGAGCTACGCGATGCTGTCGACGGTGCGCCGCGTGCGCTTCAACGAAATGGAGTGGTCGGTGCCGGCCGACCGCGGCGCCGACGCGCTGCGCGAAATCCGCGCATTCATCGCGCGCCGCAGCTTTCCGCTGATGTTCCCGATCGAATACCGCTGGGTGCGCGGCGACGACATCTGGCTGAGCCCCGACTACGGACGCGACAGCGTACGCATCTCGGCGCACCAGTATCGCGGGATGCCGTTCGACGCGTATTTCTCGGGCGTGCAGGCCATCTGCCGCAATCACGGCGGGCGGCCGCACTGGGGCAAGGTGCACGCGATGAAGGCCGCCGAGCTGGCGGCGTGCTACCCGCACTGGGACGATTTCCTCGCGCTGCGCGAACGGATGGACCCGCACGGCCGGTTCCTGACGCCGTACCTGCGCACGCTGTTCGGCCTGCCGCAAAACGCAGGCACAGGCGCAAACGCAAGCGCCACCGCTCGCGCCACGCCGGCCCGCCGCGGGACGCACCCGATGCACGAAACGGCCGGCGTCGCGCAAGATCGGCCGCGATCCAGCCAGGAGGCCTCATGAGCACAGCCACGCTGCACGCGGCCGCGCAGTCGCGTCCCGATCCGTCGGCCAGCGCCGTCGTCCGCCTTGCGCTCGCGTTCGCGGCCGCCACCAACGGCCTGATCCTGTCGCCGTTCCTCGTCGCGGCGGTGATGACGCGCTTCCGGCTCGACGAAGGCACCGCGACCGCGCTCGTCAGCGCCGAGATCCTCGGCATCGCGATCAGTTGCGCGCTGCTGTCGCACCGGATTGCGCGCGCCGCGCGGCCGTTCACGCTGGCCGGCCTGGTCGGTGCGATCGCCGGCCAGGCCCTCAGCGCGGTCGCGCCCGGCATCGTGTCGGCGGCGCTCGCACGCGGGATGACGGGGCTGTTCGAGGGGATGCTGTTCGTCGTCGTCGCGTCGGGCGTGTCGCAGCGCGCATCGACCGACCGCCTGTGGGGGCAAATCAATCTGCTCGCGGGCATCCTCAACGGCGGCATCCTCGTGCTGATCTCCGCGCTGCCGGCCGCGTGGCTCGGGCGCTGGGTGTTCGCGCTGCTGGCCGCCGTCGTCGCCGTGCTGGCGCCCGCGATCCGCGGCATCGACGCGTTCGCGAGCGCGTCCGCGCAGGCCCGCTTGCGCGCCGGCACGCTGCCGTGGCGGCCGGTGCTCGCGATCTGGGTCGTGACGGCGCTCGTCTATGGCGTGCAGGCGTCGCAATGGGCGATCGCCGGTTTCGTCGGCGAGCGTGCCGGGCTGTCGCCCACGACGATCGGCGTGCTGCTGTCGGTGTCGTCCCTGCTCGGCTTCGTCGGCGCGGCGATTCCGTCGCATCCGGCCAGCCACCGGCACCGCCTCGCGCTGATCTGGGCCGCGCAGCTCGCGATGATCGCGTCGATCGAATGGTTCTTCGGCGCGCGCGGCGGCAGCGCGTACTTCCTGAGCCAGTTCGTGCTGAACAGTGCGTTCTTCGTGATCGTGCCGTTCCTCACCGGCATGCTGTCCGACGTCGACCCGGACGGCTCGCTGGTCGCGCGCACGCTCGTCATCACGTTCTTCGCGGCGGGCATCGGCACCGCGCTGTCGGGCGCGCTGCTCGGCCGCTTCGGCGGCACGCGCGTCGCCCACGTGCTGTGCGTGGCCGTGCTGGCCGCCGCCCCGTTCGTGCGGCTGGCACTGCGCCGCGCGGCACCCGGTGCCGTGGCCGGCGCGGCGCCCTGACCGCAGTGCGCCATGCCGTGGCCGCGACGCACCACGAGAATGGCCGCCGCGGCCTTGGCCCGCGCAAATTTGGCTTTCTACAGTCGTTCCCGACGGCGCGAGCCGTCCATCCCCAGCTCGATGTGGAGTCCAGAAGAATGAATCGTCACGATAGCGTTCGCGCCGCGTGCTGCGCGATGATGGTCCTGGCCGGTACCGGTGCGCACGCGCAAGGCAACGTGACGCTGTACGGCGTGATCGATGCCGGTATCCGCTACGAAACGCACGGCGTGTCCTACGGCGCCGACGGCACGCCGGTGTCGACGGGCCGCAAGATCTCGATGGCCGACGGTGGCGGCCTGACGGAAAGCTACTGGGGGCTCAAGGGCAACGAGGATCTGGGCGGCGGGTTGTCCGCGCAGTTCAACGTCGAAAGCCACTTCGGCCCCAACAGCGGCGCCATCGTGCCGGCCGGCTCGCCGAATTTCTTCCAGGTCGCGTACGTGGGGCTGACGTCCACTACGCTTGGCCAGCTCTCGCTCGGGCGCCAGTACAACGTGCCGTTCGAGATGGCGTCGCTGACCTTCGGCTCGAACCTGTGGGCCGGCCCGCAGGACCCGTACTTCAACCTGTTCAAGCCGGAGCAGACGATGCTCGCGGGCGCGCGCACCAGCAACATGATCCAGTACGGCGCGCAGCTCGGCAGCTTCTACCTGCTCGCGCAATATGCGCCGGGCGGCCACGCAGGCGGCGGCGTGCGCGGCGGCCAGCTCGGCGCGGCCGCCGCGTATGCGCCGGACAAGGGGCCGTTCACGGTCGGCGCGTCGTTCATGCGCAGCTGGGACGACGTCACGCACGGGAAATTCGACATCTACACGGGCGGCGGCTCGGTGACGATCGGCAACGCGACCGTCAACGCCGGCTACATCGAGAACGCTCGCGACAACGACTTCACGTCGTTCGAGAACGGCCCGTTCAGCCCGACCGATCTGGCGGGGCTCGGCATCATCTCGCCCGCGCAGGTGGTCGACCCGACCGTGCCCGGCGGGTTCCGCCGCCGCAAGATGGCGCTCGCGGGGCTGACCTACCGCTTCACGTCGGCGTTCACGGCGGCCGTCAACGCGTGGTGGACGCAGCAGTCCGGCTATACGGCGGATTTCGACGGCCGTGCGCGCCAGTTCCAGGTGATCGCCGGCTACAGCCTGTCGAAGCGCAGCATGCTCTATGCGGAAGTCGACTACGCGATCTACCGCGGCGGGCTGGTCGGCGCGCAGCTGGTCGGCGTGAACGGGCAGGCGCCGAGCACCGGCACCACGCAGCTCGGTGCGACGGTCGGCCTGCGTCACTACTTCTGAAGCGGGGCCGCGCGGGATGTGGGCGATCGCGGCCGGGGCAGCACCGGGTCTCCGGCCGGGCGGGACGAGTACAATCCATGGAAAAAAATACGGAGCATCCATGGACGATACCGACCGTTATACGACGGCGAATCTGCCGGTCCATCTGTTGCGGTGCCTCGCGGAGACAAGCAAGGAACTGGGCATCGACCCCACGCGGCTGTGCCTCGGGCTCGGCTTCGACGTCGCCGACCTGTCGAATCCGTCGTGCCGGATTTCATTGCGCCAGGCGAGCACGATGATCCGCCGCGCGCTCGAGATGGCGCCGGGGCGGGCGCTCGGCCTCGAACTCGGCACGAGCGAGACGATCGCGTCGATCGGGCTGGTCGGCTATGCGATGCTGACGAGCCCGACGCTGAAGGACGCGATCGTGACCGGTATCGGGCTGCAGCGCCACACGGGGCCGCTGATGCGCTTCGACGTGATGTCGGATGCGCGCACGCTATCGGTTCGCGCGACCAACGTCTTCCTCGAGCCCGACATCGAGGCGTTCCTCGTCGAGGAGGCGTTCGGCAGCTTCATGAAGATCGGGCGCTCGCTCGTCGGCCCCGCGTTCCAGCCGAAGGTCGTCGATCTCAGCTACCCGCCGCCGGCCTATGCGGAGCAATACGCCCGCGTGTTCCCGTGCCCGGTGCGGTTCGAACAGGAGCAGAACCTGTTTTCGTGCGACGCCGCGCTCGGCAACCGCCCGATCGCGACCCACGATCCGCTCGCGCATCGCCAGGTGCTCGAATTCCTGCAGGACGCGCTGCCGCCCGAACCCGAAGGCACCGAATTTCTCGAATCGATCGAACGGATCATGCGGCGCGACCTGCGGCATGCGCCGTCGCTCGCCGAAATCGCCGCGCAGCTGTGCATGAGCGAGCGCACGCTGCGGCGGCGGCTCGCCGACCAGGGCGTGTCGTACCAGACGGTGATCGACACGATCCGCCGCAAGCGCGCGTTCACGCTGCTGAGCAATCCGCGGCTGTCGATCGAGGACGTCGCGCACGAAGTCGGGTTCAGCGACGCGCACAACTTCCGGCGCGCGTTCAAGCGGTGGACGGGGCACGGGCCGAGAGAGGGGCAGCGGGCGGCGGTGTAGCGGCGCGGGGCGCCGGCACGACGCGATGACCGTTCGCGTGCAGCGTGCGACTACGCGTCCACTGCCCCCTGCTGCAACAACACCGCGTCGCGCTTCTCCAGCAGATGCCGCCGCAGGATCGCCGCGAGCGCCTTGCCGTCGCGCGCCTCCAGCGCCTTGATCATCTCCTCGTGATCATGCACCGCGCGATCCCACTTCTCGACGTGCTGGTTCGAGCGGAACCGCATCGACATGATCCGGCGATTGATCGACTGGTACGTGGCGCGCAGCGCCGAGTTGCGCGCGGCCTCGTTGATGCGGTCGTGGATTTCCTGGTTGCGGCTGTAGTAGCCGGGCAGGTCGTTCTGCAGCCGGCACGCGAGCATCGAGTAATGCAGCGCCTTGATCTCCGCGAGCTCCGCGTGCGTGATGCGCTCGCAGGCCAGCTCGCCTGAAAACGCCTCCAGCCCCGACATCAGCTCGAACGTCTCGCGGATCTCCGATTCGCTCATCCGGTACACGCTCGCGCCGCGATTCGGCGACAGCACCAGCAGCCCCTCGGCCGCCAGCACCTTGAACGCCTCGCGCAGCGGCGTGCGCGAGATGCCGAGCGTCTCGCACAGCTCGCGCTCGTTCAGCCGCATGCCCGGCGTGAGCACGCCTTCGACGATGAATTTGCGCAGGTGCTCGACGACCGTGTCGTGCAGCCGCTGCCGCTCCAGTTTCGGCAGTGCCGGCGCGCCGCCCGCCTGCTCCAGATCATTCAAATCTTGCATGCAAAATCCTTCCTTCTTGCTTCACGCGATTCTACTTCAACTCGCCCGACCCGAATATCTCCCCGCCAACGCCGGGTAAACACCGGCATTTTCGGTGAAATCAGTGCTTGGGTTTGCCGCGATCGCTCTGCTAAAGTATTTTGCATGCAAAATTCAAAATGCAACCAAGGAGACAGAACGACCATGCTGCAACTCGACTTTCATCCGTCCGGCCGACATTTCCTGCAGATTCCCGGGCCGAGCCCGGTGCCCGACCGCATCCTTCGGGCGATGAGCTATCCGACCATCGACCACCGTGGCCCCGAATTCGGCGCGCTCGGCCTCAAGGTGCTCGCCGGCATCAGGAAGATCTTCAAGACCACGCAGCCGGTGATCATCTATCCGGCGTCGGGTACCGGCGCATGGGAGGCCGCGCTGACCAACACGCTGAGCGCCGGCGACACCGTGCTGATGTACGAGACCGGCCACTTCGCGACGCTGTGGAAGAAGATGGCCGACGCGCTCGGCCTGAAGCCCGAATTCCTCGGGCTGCCGGGCATCGAAGGCTGGCGCCGCGGCGTGCAGCCCGACATGATCGAAGCGCGCCTGCGCGCCGATACCACGCACGACATCAAGGCGGTATGCGTGGTGCACAACGAAACCTCCACCGGCGTCACCTCCGACATCGCGGCCGTGCGCCGCGCGATCGACGCGGCCGGCCACCCGGCGCTGCTGATGGTCGACACGATCTCGGGGCTCGCGTCCGCCGACTACCGCCATGACGAATGGGGCGTCGACGTGACGGTGTCGGGTTCGCAGAAGGGGCTGATGCTGCCGCCGGGCATCAGCTTCAACGCGGTGTCGCCGAAGGCGCTCGCGGCAAGCGGGCACGCGACGCTGCCGCGCGCGTTCTGGGGCTGGCACGAGATCATCGAGGCGAACAGGAACGGCTACTGGCCGTACACGCCGAACACCAACCTGCTGTACGGGCTCGCCGAAGCGCTCGACATGATCCTCGGCGAAGGGCTCGACGCGGTGTTCGCGCGCCACCAGCGGCTCGCGGAAGCCACGCGCCGCGCGGTGCGCGCGTGGGGCCTCGAGATCCAGTGCGCGGACCCGGCCGTCTACAGCCCCGTGCTGACCGGCGTGATGATGCCCGACGGCGTCGACGCGGACGCCGTGCGCAAGCTGATCTACGAACGCTTCGACATGTCGCTCGGGCAGGCGCTCGGCAAGATGCGCGGCAAGATGTTCCGCATCGGCCATCTCGGCGACTGCAACGACCTCACGCTGATGGCCACGCTCGCCGGCTGCGAGATGGGGCTGAAGCTCGCCGGCGTGCCGGTTGCCGCGAGCGGCGTCGTCGCGGCGATGGACACCCTCGCATCGAATACGCACGCCCCCGCGCTGCGCGCGGCGGCCTGAGCGCCGGCGGGCGGCGCGCACGTTTCCCGCACGCCGCCTGACGCGCCCTTTCCGCTTCACGGGCGGCCGCGCGGTCGTCGCGACACGCACCGGCCGCTGCCGGCGCCCGCCCCGCTTCATCGGCACGACCCACCTCGATGCCGGCCTCGACGCCGGCACGGGCAGCCAGCCAGACAACATCCAGGAGACGAAACATGAAGCTGTTCCGAGCGACCGGCATCGTGCTGGTGATGCTGTGCGTGATGTACTTCATCACGTACCTCGATCGCGTGAACGTGAGCACGGCCGCTGCCGGGTTCGGCAAGGAATTCGGGCTGAACAGGACGGAGATCGGCCTCGTGTTCTCCGCGTTCGCGTATCCGTATCTCGTATTCCAGATCATCGGCGGCTGGGTCAGCGACCGCTTCGGCGCGCGCCGCACGCTGCTCGCCTGCGGGCTGCTGTGGGCCGTCGCGACGCTGCTCACCGGGATGGCCGGCGGCCTCGCGTCGCTGCTCGCCGCGCGCCTGCTGCTCGGGCTCGGCGAAGGCGCGACGTTCCCGGCGGCCACGTCGGCAATGTCGCGCTGGGTGCCGCGCGAGAAACGCGGCTTCGCGCAGGGCGTCACGCACGCGTTCTCGCGCGTCGGCAACGCGGTCGCGCCGGCCGCCGTCGTCGCGGTGATGGCCGTGTACGGGTGGCGCGAATCGTTCTACATCTGCGGCGTGATCAGCATCGTGTGGGTCGCGGTGTGGGCGCTCGTCTATACCGAACACCCGAAGGACCACCCGCGCATCACGCAGGCCGAACTCGACGCGCTGCCGCAACCAAAACCGAAACCCGCCGCCGTGCCCTGGGGCCCGTTGTTCCGCCGGATGATGCCCGTCACGATCGTGTACTTCTGCTACGGCTGGACGCTGTGGCTGTTCCTGAGCTGGATTCCGCAGTACTTCCTGCACAGCTACGACCTCGACCTGAAGAAATCGGCCGTGTTCGCGTCGGCGGTGTTCTTCGCGGGCGTGATCGGCGACACGCTCGGCGGGATCGTCACCGACCGCATCCTCACGCGCACCGGCAGCCTCAAGCGCGCACGCAGCCGGATGGTGTCGATCTGCATGCTGCTCACGCTGCTGTCGCTGTTGCCGCTGCTGTTCACGCATCACCTGTACGTGTCGATGGCGTGCCTCGCGGCCGGCTTCTTCTTCGCCGAAATGACGATCGGCCCGATGTGGGCCGTGCCGATGGACATCGCGCCGGAATACTCGGGCACCGCGAGCGGGATGATGAATTCCGGGTCCGCGCTCGCGGCGATCCTGTCGCCCGTGATCTCCGGCTTCGTGATCGACCGCTTCGGCAGCTGGGAGCTGCCGTTCATCGGCAGCATGGTGCTGATGGGCGTGGGTGTGCTGCTCGCGTTCCGCATGCAGCCGGAAAGCCGCTTCGCCGACGCACCCGCCGAACAACCGGCCGCCAATCGCTCGCCGGCCTGATGCCAACGGGGCGCTGCCGTTCGCGGCGCCCGCCTTTTCCTCGACTGCAACGATGACCCAGGCTACCCACGACCTCGCCGTCCGGCTCGCCGCCGGCTGGCAACACGGCATCGCGTTCGCCGCGCTGCCTTCAGCTCTCGTCCCCGCCGATGCCGACGCCGCCTATGCGGTGCAGGCGCAACTGCTCGCCGAGCGCCGCGCCGCGATCGGCGCGTGGAAGGTCGGCGCGAAACAGCCCGACGGGCCGATCCAGGGCGCGCCGCTGCCGGACGACTGCCGCCATGCGAGCGGCGTCACGCTGCCGCGCGGCGCGTTCCGGCCGCTCGGCCTCGAACTGGAGATCGCGTTTCGCTTCGGCCGCGACTTCGCGCCGCGTGCGCCCGCCTATGCCGACGATGAAGTGTTCGACGGTATCGCGCAGATGGGTGCCGCGATCGAGATCGTCGCGAGCCGCTTCCGCGAATGGCCGGACGTCGCGCCAGCCGCCCAGCTCGCCGACCTGCAGAACCACGGTGCACTCGTGCTGGGCGAGATGACCGGTTATCGCGCCGATTTCCCGTTCGCCGCGCCGACCCCGGCGTTCACGTTCGACGGGCACGACATCGCCGGCACCTCACCTGGCACCAACCCGGCCGGCGACCCGCGCCGCCTGCTGCCGTGGCTCGTGAATCATGCGTCGCGACGCGGCATCGCGCTGCCGGCCGGCACCGTCGTCACGACCGGCTCGTACACGGGCATGTATTTTCCGCGGGCCGCGGGCACAGCCGTCGGCCGCATCGCGGGGCTGCCGCCCGTCAGCGTCACGCTCGCCTGATCCCTCACCCGATCCTCGCCCGATCCGTTCCCACCCGATACCGACCGCCGCCATGACATCCGCCGTCTCGCCTTCGCTGGTTCGCCCCGTCCATCTCGTGCCGTCGCAAGGCGCCGCGCTGTCGCCGCTGTTCGAGCGGCTGCGCCGTGAAATGCGCGGCGACGTCTACGCCGATCGTGCGAGCCGCGGTCGTTATGCGACCGACGCGTCGATCTACCAGATCATGCCGCTCGGCGTGGTCGTGCCGCGCGACCAGGACGACCTGCGGATCGCGCTCGACATCGCGCGCGACCGCAAGATTCCCGTGCTCGCGCGCGGCGCCGGCACCAGCCAGTGCGGGCAGACGGTCGGCGAGGCGCTCGTCGTCGACAACAGCAAATGGCTGAACCGGATCGTCGCATTCGATGCGCAGGCCCGCACCGTCACCGTCGAGCCCGGCATCGTGCTCGATCACCTGAACGCGTGGCTGAAACCGCACGGGCTGTGGTTTCCGGTCGACGTGTCGACGGCCGCGCAATGCACGATCGGCGGGATGGCCGGCAACAACTCGTGCGGATCGCGCTCGATCGAGTACGGCAACATGGTGCACAACGTGCTCGCGATCGACGCGATCCTCGCCGACGGCAGCGAATGCCGGTTCGGTTCGCTCGCGCAGCCCGTCACCGATCGCCGCACGCTCGACCTGCTGCACGGTGTCGAACGCATCGCGAAGCGTGAGCGCGACGAGATCGTCGAGCGCGTGCCGAAGGTGCTGCGCCGCGTGGCCGGCTACAACCTCGACCTGTTCGACTGCCAGAACCCGCGCGCCTACACCGACGACGGCCATGCGAATCTCGCGCACCTGCTCGTCGGCTCGGAAGGCACGCTCGCCCATAGCCGGCAGATCACGCTGAAGCTCGCGCCGCTGCCCGCGCACAAGACGCTCGGCGTCGTGAACTTCCCGACCTTCTACCAGGCGATGGACACCGCGCAGCACATCGTGAAGCTGAAGCCGGTGGCCGTCGAGCTGGTCGATCGCACGATGATCGATCTGTCGATGGAAAACCCCGCGTTCCGGCCCGTGATCGAACGGGCGCTGGTCGGCAAACCGCAGGCGATCCTGCTCGTCGAGTTCGCGGGCGAATCGCGCGACACGCAACACACGCAGCTCGACCGGCTCGCCGAACTGATGGCCGATCTCGGCCTGCCCGGCAGCGTCGTGAAGATGACCGATGCCGGCGCACAGAAGGCGCTGTGGGAGGTGCGCAAGGCCGGGCTGAACATCATGATGAGCATGAAGGGCGACGGCAAACCGGTGTCGTTCATCGAGGATTGCGCGGTGCCGCTCGAACATCTCGCCGAATACACGCGCCGCCTGACCGACGTGTTCCACAGGCACGAGACCGAAGGCACGTGGTACGCGCACGCGAGCGTCGGCACGCTGCACGTGCGGCCGATCCTCGACATGCGGCGCGACGGCGCGACGCGCATGCGCGAGATCGCCGAAGAAGCGGCGGCACTCGTGCGCGAGTACAAGGGCGCGTATTCGGGCGAACACGGCGACGGGCTGTGCCGCGGCGAATGGGTCGCCTGGCAGTACGGCCCGCGCCTGAATGCGGCGTTCGCGGAGATCAAGAAGCTGTTCGATCCCGACAACCGCTTCAACCCCGACAAGATCGTCAATCCGCCGAAGATGGATGCGCGCGAGCATTTCCGTTTCGCGCCCGGCTATGCGGCGCTGCCGCTGCGGCCCGCGCTCGACTGGTCGGCATGGAACGTCAAGCGCAATCCGCTGACCGGCGAAGAAACCGCCCCCGGCTCGGGCACCGACGTCACGCACGGGCTCGCATCGGCCGTCGAGATGTGCAACAACAACGGCCACTGCCGCAAGTTCGACGCGGGCACGATGTGCCCGAGCTACCGCGTGACGCGCGACGAACAGCACGTGACGCGCGGCCGCGCGAACACGCTGCGGCTCGCGATGACGGGCCAGCTCGGCGCCGACGGCCTCGCCGGCGACGACGTGAAGGCCGCGCTCGACCTGTGCGTATCGTGCAAGGGCTGCAAACGCGATTGTCCGACGGGCGTCGACATGGCGCGCTTCAAGATCGAGGCGCGGCACGCGTGGAACCGCAAGCACGGCACGACGCTGCGTGAACGGCTCGTCGCGTATCTGCCGCGTTATGCGCCGTGGGCCGCGCGCCTGCGCGGCGCGATCGCGTTCGTCAATGGCGTACCGGTCGTCGCGTCGTCGATCAAGCGATGGATCGGCCTCGCGCCGCAGCGTGCGCTGCCCGGGTTCGCGCGACCGTTTCTGGCTGATACGGGAGCGGGTGCGGGTGCATCAACGCCCACGCAAACCGGCTCGGCCAACCGCGAAGTGCTGCTGTTCGTCGATACGTTCAGCAACTACCAGGAGCCGGACAACGCGCGCGCCGCGCAGGCCGTACTCGAAGCGGCCGGCTACACCGTGCATTTCAACGTGCGCGCAGGCGCGCGGCCACTGTGCTGCGGCCGCACGTTCCTCGCGGCCGGGCTCGTCGACGAAGCGAAGTCCGAAGCCAGGCGCACGCTCGACGCGCTGCGGCCGTACCTCGAACGCGGTATCGCGATCGTCGGGCTGGAGCCTTCGTGCCTGCTGTCGATGCGCGACGAGTTTCTTGCCTACGGTTACGGCGACGAAGCCACACGGCTCGCGAGCCACGCGTTCCTGTTCGAGGAGTTTCTCGTGCGCGAACACGAGGCCGGCCGGTTGACGCTGCCGCTGCACGCGATCGACGCGAACGAAGCGCTCGTGCACGGCCACTGCCATCAGAAGGCGTTCGGCGCGTTCACGCCGGTGCAGACGGTGCTGCGCTGGATTCCGGGGTTGAAGGTATCGCCGGTCGAATCGTCGTGCTGCGGAATGGCCGGCAGCTTCGGCTATGAAGCCGAGCATTACGCCGCATCGCAGGCGATGGCCGAGCTGTCGCTGCTGCCTGCCGTGCGTGCGCGGGCGGAAGGCGCGATCGTCGTCGCGGACGGCACGAGTTGCCGGCATCAGATCCAGGACGGCGCCCAAGCGCAAGCCGTGCATGTGGCGAAGGTGCTGGCGCGGGCATTGCGAAGCTGACCGCCGCCGCGTGCGCCTCACCGCGGTTCGCCGATCCCGCCCATCAGCGTCACCAGTTGCTCGCGCAGCCACCGGCTGCCCTGATCCTGATCCGCGCTGCGATGCCAGTAGCAGAAGTATTCGAGCGCCGGCATCTCGAACGGCAGTTCGAGAATCCGCGCCGGATAACGCTGCAGCAGCCGCAGCGGTGCCGTCAGCGCCAGGTCGCCGCGCATCGCGATCAGCGGCGCGACCATGTAGTGCTGCACGCGCATCTGGATGGTGCGGCGCAACCCGAGGCGCGTCAGCTCCGCGTCGACGTGCCCGCTGCCCTTGCGGCGGCTCGACACGTGGATGTGCCCCATCGACAGGTAGTCGTCCATGGTGAGCGTGTCGCCCTTGAACGGGTGATCGTCGCGGATCATGCACGCATAACGATCGCGCACGAGCAGCGCCTGATGCAGGTGCGGATCGCCGATCAGCGGCGCGTCGATCGCGATGTCGACGGAGCCGTTCGCGAGCGCGGTCGCGACTTCGCGGCGGTCCATCGTGTAGCTGCGCACGTGCATGCCGGGTGCATGCTTCTGCAGCAGTTCGCCGAGCGCGGGCAGCAGCAGCGCTTCGGTCAGGTCGCTCATGCTCATCCGGAACACGCGCGTCGACGACGCCGGATCGAACACGTCGCCTTCGTGCGCGCTCGAATCGAGCAGCTGCATCGCCTCGCGCACACGGCCGACGATGTTCTCGGCCAGCGGCGTCGGCATCATCCCGGCCGGCGTGCTGACGAACAGCGGATCGTTCAGGGTCTTGCGCAGCCGCGCCAGCGCGTTGCTGACGGCCGGCTGCGTGAGATTCAGCACCTCGGCCGCGCGCGTCAGGTTGCGCTTCGTGTAGATCGCGTCGAATACGACGAACAGGTTCAGGTCAATCTTCGAAAGGCGCATCGCCGGATCTCCTTGCCGGCATCTTACGGCGTGCGACACCCGCTCGTCCACGGCCCTGCGCATCCCGGCGCGACGCTCAGGCGCGCAGCGGCGGCGTCAGGTACGGCGCCGTCGAACCCGGCTCGCCGTCCTTGATTTCCATCCGCGCGATCGCCTGCAGGTGCACCTCGTCCGGGCCGTCGGCGAAGCGCAGCGCGCGGCCCCAGGTCCAGAGGTCGGCGAGCGGCGTATCGGGGCTCAACCCCGCCGCGCCGAACACCTGCATCGCGCGGTCGCAGACGTTCGCATACACGGTCGGCACCAGCGCCTTGATCATCGAGATTTCCTTGCGCGCGGCCTTCGCGCCGACCTTGTCGATCATCCACGCGGCCTTCAGCACGAGCAGGCGCGCCTGCTCGATCTCGATGCGCGAGCGCGCGATCCATTCGCCGACCGTGCCGTGCCGGTTCAGCGGCTTGCCGAACGCGACGCGCGACTGCGCGCGGTCGACCATCAGCTCCAGCGCGAGCTCGGCCGCGCCGATCGACCGCATGCAGTGGTGGATGCGGCCCGGCCCGAGGCGGGCCTGCGCGAGCGCAAAGCCGCTGCCCTCCTCGCCGAGCAGATTGCTCGCCGGCACGCGCACGTTGTCGAACGTGATCTCGCAGTGCCCTTCCGGCGCGTAGTGATTGACCACCGTGATGTTGCGCACGACCGTCACGCCCGGCGTGTCGCGCGGCACGAGAATCATGCTCTGCTGCTGGTGCGACTCGGCATCGGGATCGGTCTTGCCCATCACGATGAAGATCTTGCAGTTCGGATGCGCGGCGTTCGTGATGAACCACTTGCGGCCGTTGATCACGTACTCGTCGCCCACGCGCTCGATGCGTGTCGTGATGTTCGTCGCATCCGACGATGCGACATCGGGCTCCGTCATCGCGAACGCCGAACGGATCTCGCCGCGCAGCAGCGGCTTCAGCCACTGCTCGCGCTGCGCGGGCGTCGCGAACATGTGCAGCAGCTCCATGTTGCCGGTGTCCGGCGCGTTGCAGTTGAACACTTCCGACGCCCAGCCCACGCGCCCCATGATCTCGGCGAGCGGTGCGTATTCGAGGTTCGTCAGGCCCGTGCCGGGCTCGTCGTCCTTCAGGTGCGGCAGGAACAGGTTCCACAGCCCTTCCGTCTTCGCACGCTCCTTCAGTTCTTCCATGAACGACACGGGATACTGGCCCGCGTGCACTTCCTCGTTCCACTGGCGGATGCGCGGCACGATGTGTGCATCCATGAATGCGCGCACGCGGCTGCGCAGTTCTTCCACTTTCGGGGTGTAGCCAAAGTCCATGATCGACTCCTCGATTCCGTTCGTCCGGTTCCGTCAGAAGGCCGAGACACCGCCGTCGACGGCGACGGCCTGCCCGGTCAGATAAGTGTTTTCCTTCGCGCACAGCGTCAGCATCGTCGCGACGATTTCCTCGGGCCGGCCGAGCCGCTTCATCGGCGAGCCCTGCGCGAGAAAATCCTGGCGGTCGCCGATCTCGCTGTCGGTGACCATCGGCGTCGTGCTGTAGAACGGGCACACCGCATTCACGCGAATGCCGTGGCGCGCGTATTCGATGGCCGCCGTCTTCGTGAGCCCGACCACCGCATGCTTCGACGCCGCGTAGGCGGCCAGCTTCGGCGCGCCGCCGAGCCCGGCCATCGACGCGACGTTCAGGATCACGCCTTCGCGCTGCGCGAGCATCTGGCGGATCTGGTGCTTCATCCCGAAGAACACGCCCTTCGCGTTCACCGCGAAGCTCAGGTCGAGATCGGCTTCGTCGGTGTCGATCAGCGCCTTCATCGGCGGCGCGATGCCCGCGTTGTTGATGCCCACGTCGAGCCGGCCGAAACGCTCGGCCGCCACGTGCACCAGCGCGGCGACGTCCGTTTCGACGCGCACGTCGCAGCGCCGCGCGATCACGTCGGCGCCGGCCGCGCGCAGCGGCGCGGCCACGCGTTCGAGCGCCTCGCCGTTCAGGTCGCCGAGCGCCAGCCGCGCGCCCATCGCGGCGAGTTCGCTCGCGAGCAACGCGCCGAAGCCGCTCGCGGCGCCGGTGATCATCACGGCCTGGCCGTCGTAGCTGTCGATCTTCATCGCGCGCTCAGATCGTCAGGCCGCCGTCGACGACGATGCATTCGCCGTTCGTGTAGCTCGCCGCGTCCGACACGAGGTACAGCACGGTGCCGGCCATTTCGCGCGGTTCCGCGTGGCGGCGCAGCGGGATCTTCGCCTTCCACGTCTCGTAGATGTCCTTGTCGGCGAACAGCGCGCCCGCGAACTTCGTCTTCGTGAGCCCGGGCAGCAGCGCGTTCACGCGGATGCCGAACGGCCCGCACTCCTTCGCGAACGCCTTCGTCATGTTGACGACGGCCGCCTTCGTGATCGAGTAGATGCCCTGCCGGTCGCCCGGCTGCAGCGCATTCACCGACGCCGTGTTGACGATCGCGCCGCCGCCGTGCTCCTTCATCAGCTTGCCGGCCTCGACCGACATGAAGAAGTAGCCGCGGATGTTCACGTCGACCGTCTTGTCGTAAGCGGCGAGATCGGTATCGAGGATGTGCCCGAAATACGGGTTCGCGGCCGCGTTGTTCACGAGGATGTCGAGCCGCCCGTGCTTGCCGCGGATATGCTCGAACGTCGCGGCGATGTCTTCCAGGCGCCCGACGTGGCAGGCCAGCGCCTCGGCGCGGCCGCCCGCCGCGACGATCGCGTCGGCCACGGCCCGGCAGTCGTCGAGCTTGCGGCTCGACACGATCACGTGCGCGCCCTGCTCCGCGAGCAGTTTCGCGATTTCCTCGCCGATGCCGCGGCTCGCGCCCGTCACCAGTGCGATCTTGCCCGTCAGGTCGAACAGATTCGTTGCCATGTTGCTGTGCTCCTCCATTGATGTGGTGTCGTGCCCGGCGATGTCAGCGATGCACGTCGATCACGCCGACGGCCATCTCGGCGAGACGCCCGGCCATCGCGCCGACGCGCAGCGCCTGCTCGCTCGATGCGTTGCCCTGCAGCGCGCGCGCCTTCACGCCCTGCGCGATCGCCGCGAGCCGGAAGAAACTGAATGCGAGGTAGAAATGCCAGTCGCGGATCGGCTCGATGCCGCGCAGCTCGCAATAACGCGCAACGATCGCCGCTTCGTCGGGAATGCCGAGTTCCGCGCGATCCTGGCCCGCGAGCCCGCGCACCTGCCCACCCGACGGCAGCCGCAGGCACATGCAGAAGTACGCGAGATCGGCGAGCGGGTTGCCGAGCGTCGACAGTTCCCAGTCGAGCACGGCCTGCACGCGATAGCTGTCGCGCGCGAACATCAGGTTGTCGATCCGGAAATCGCCATGCACCAGCGTCGGCCGGCCCGTGTCGGCCGGGCACGCCTTCGGCAGCCAGTCGATCAGCGTCTCCATCGCGTCGAGGCGCTCCGTTTCCGCCGCGCGGTACTGCTTCGTCCAGACGCCGATCTGGCGTTCGAAGTAGTTGCCGGGGCGGCCGTAGTCGGCGAGGCCCACCGCGTCGACATCGACGTCGTGCAACGCGGCCATCGTCTGCAGCAACGCGTCGTAGCACACCGCGCGATCGGCCTTCGGCAACTCCGGCAGCGCGGGATCCCAGAAGATCCGGCCGTCCTCGAAGCTCATCACGTAGAACAGGCTGCCGATCACGTCGCGGTCTTCGCAGAGATGATAAGGATGCGCGACCGGCACCGCGGTGCCCGACAGCGCGCTCAGCACGCGGAATTCACGGTCGACCGCGTGCGCGGATTTCAGCAGTTCGCCCGGCGGCTGGCGGCGCAGCACGTAGCGGCCGCTCTTCGCATGCAGCAGGAAAGTCGGATTCGACTGGCCGCCGGCAAACTTCTCCATGTCGACCGGGCCTTCGAAGCCCGGCACGTGCGCTTCCAGATAGCGCGTGAGGCGGGCTACGTCGAGTTGCTGGGTAGGGTTCGTCATCGTCGCGATCGTTCGTGGGTCAGCCGTAGGTTCGCAGCGCGTGTCGTTCGGGATCCTCCAGATGCGGAATGCCGTTGAACGACGCGAGATGGAATGCATCGGCGTTGAAGAAAAACTGCGAAAGGCTGCTGTTGCGGATCTGCAGGTTCAGCGCGATCGCGCTCGACGGCGGGGCGGCCAGCACCTGCTGCACGGTGACCGCGATCGGGCCGCCGGAGCTCACCGTCAGCACGCGCTGGCCGCCGCCGTGGCGGATGGCCGCGCGGGCCTCGGCCACGCGCTGCTGGAAGTGCGCCCAGGTCTCGGGGGCCGAGTCGCCGAGCTTGTCTTCCGACCAGAGCTGCAGCACCTGCCGCAGCGCGCGGAAATGCTCCTTCATCGAGCCGGCCGCGAGGCGGGCGATGTCCGGGTAGTCGTGCGCGGCGGCGGCGAACAGGCCGTGGAAGTCGTATTCGTTCAGGCCGGGATGGCGGTCGATCTCCGCGCCCTCGCGGCCCATCCCGCGCAGGATCGCGTCGACCGTCTGCGCATGGCGGTTCATCGTGCCGCAGATCACGCGGTCGAACGCCAGGCCTTGCCGCGCAAAGTATTCGCCGAGCCAGACGCCCTGCTGCTCGCCCGCCGGCGAAAGCCGGTCGTAGTCGTCCGTGCCGAAGGACGCCTGCCCATGCCGTACCAGAAAAAGTTCAGCCATCGCCTGCCCGCCAGATCAGAAGGATTCAGCATAGGGGGCGGGGATGCATTTTCAAACTTTATTTTCTGAATCGGCGGGTATTCATCGGGTGAATTCCAGGCAGGCCAACCGTGCGCTTGCGCCGGCTTTCGGCCGCCCTCGCCGCGGCACGCGAATTGCGGCGGGAGGCACCGTCCATTCACGACGTCAGGAGGGGTGCGATGCTCGGTACGATCCTCATCATCATTCTGATTCTGCTGCTCATCGGGGCATTTCCGGCGTGGCCGCACAGCCGAAGCTGGGGCTACTGGCCGTCGGGCTCGGTCGGGTTGATCGTCGTCATCGTCGTGATACTCGTGCTGCTGGGTCACATCTGAGTCCGACGCCGTAGCTTCTTTACAAACGCAAGCAAGGGCGGGACATCCGTCGGCCGGGCGCGAATCGCGTCGCGCCGCGCTGTCCCCCCGCCTCCGTTCGATTGCGCCGGCCGTGCGGTAGTATGGCGACCTGATGGAACCCCCTGATGGATCTGAACGAGTGGCCATGCCCGAATCTTCTTCATCGCCCGGCGCCGGCCAGAACGCCCAGGCGCTCGTCCTCATCGCCGAAGACGAACCCGAGATCGCCGAGATCCTGACCGCCTATCTCGCACGCGGCGGGCTGCGCACCGTGCACGCCGCCGACGGCCGCCGCGCGCTGGAGCTGCACCTGCAGCTCAAGCCCGACCTCGTGCTGCTCGACGTGCAGATGCCGCACGTCGACGGCTGGAAGGTGCTCGCCGAAATCCGTCATCGCGGCGACACGCCCGTCATCATGCTGACCGCGCTCGACCAGGACATCGACAAGCTCACCGGCCTGCGCATCGGCGCCGACGACTACGTGGTGAAGCCGTTCAATCCCGCCGAAGTCGTGGCGCGCGCGCAGGCGGTGCTGCGCCGCTCGATGGCCGGCGCGCGCCAGGAAGAACAGCGCGTGCTGCGGGTCGCGCCGTTCGAGATCGATCTTGAACACCACGAAGCCACGCTCGAAGTGGGCAGCGAACGGCACACGCTCGTCCTGACGCTCACCGAATTCAAGCTGCTCGCGCAACTCGCGCGCGCGCCGCGGCGCGTGTTCAGCCGCGCCGAGCTGATGGCCACCTGCCTGCCGGAAGGCGACGCGCTGGAACGCACGGTGGACAGCCACGTCAGCAAGCTGCGCAAGAAGCTGGACGACCTGGGCGTGCAGGGCGTGCCGGTCAGCGTGCGCGGCGTCGGCTACAAGCTCTGGAGCTGAGCATGAAGCTCGAGGGCCTGAGCCGGCAGATCGCGCTGACCATGGCGGGGATGGCGTTCGGCGTGACACTGCTGATGGTGCTCACCGCGTACGTCTTCTACTACTTCGCGTTCAATTACTGGCCCGCACATTTCGACACGAAGAACCTGCTGCCGACCGCGCCGGAATGGGTGTGGCTGGTCTCGACCACGTCGGTCGGCCTCGCGCTGTCGGTCGCGGTCGCGGTCAATCTCGCGCGCCGCATCCTCGTGCCGCTGAACTCGGTCACGGACAGCATTCGCCGCGTCGCGCGCGGCGATCTCGACGCGCGCGCCGTCGCGGGCGACCGCTCGCTGCACGAAGCCGCGCTGCTCGCCGACAACTTCAACGCGCTCGCCAGCGAGCTGCAGCGCGTGACCAACGAGCAGGCGATCTGGAACGCGGCGATCGCGCACGAGCTGCGCACGCCCGTCACGGTGCTGCGCGGGCGCCTGCAGGGGCTCGCCGAAGGCGTGTTCAAGCCCGACGAAGCGCAGTTCCGCAGCCTGCTCGCGCAGGTCGAGGGGCTGACGCGGCTGATCGAGGATCTGCGCGTGGTCAGCCTCGCGGACAGCGGCCACCTGAGCATCGAGATCCGCGACGCCGATCTCGCGTCGGAAGCGCGTGCCGTGGTCGACATGTTCGAGCCGGCGCTGCGTGCCGCCGGGCAGCATCCGGTGCTCGATCTCGACACGCGGCGCATGTGCTGCGACCCGGTGCGCATCCGCCAGGCGCTGCTGGCGCTGCTGGAAAACGCGCGCCGCCATGCGGTGCCTGGCGCGATCCGCATCGAGACGCGCATCGAACAAGGGATGTGCCGGTTGCGCGTCGGAGACGACGGCCCCGGCATCCCGGCCGATTTCGCGCCGAACGTGTTCAAGGCCTTCCGGCGCGCCGACGATACGCAGCCGGGCGGCAGCGGCCTCGGGCTCGCCGTCGTCGCGGCGATCGCTCATGCGCATCATGGCGAAGCTGTCTGCATGCCGAGCCGCACGGGCGGCACGCTGTTCGAAGTGCAGTGGCCCGACAACCTCACGCCGGCGCCGGAACACGCGCGCTTTCCGGCCTGAGACACCGCCTTTGGGTCCGACCTGACGTCCGCCTTTACCGCACCTCGTACGGTTCGCGCCCGACCTGTTCGAGCGGCGGGTTG
This sequence comes from Burkholderia sp. LK4, assembly GCF_001043615.1. NCBI lineage: Bacteria > Pseudomonadati > Pseudomonadota > Betaproteobacteria > Burkholderiales > Burkholderiaceae > Burkholderia > Burkholderia sp. LK4. The sequence continues at coordinate 100,880 of NZ_LDUL01000025.1, read as the reverse complement.
AACCCGAGCACCGTGTACTCCAGCACGGACACCGTCCCTTTCCCGGCCGCGCCCCGCACGACGACCGCGCGCACCGCGCCGGCCCGGTCGAATTTCAGGCGGGTGCCGACGGTCGCGTTGCGCAGCGCCTCCAGTTCCTCGATCCGCGCGATCGCCAGCTTGCGCACCGCGCCGGACACGTACACCGGCAGGAACACCAGCGCGATGAAGATCGACACGGCGTCCTTCGATACGCTGTCCAGCACCGCCTGACCCGACATCACGAGCGACAGCGACGTCGCGGCGACGAAGATCGCGAGCACGGTCGCGCCCACGCCGAGCGACGAGAACCGCTCGGCCGCCTTCTTCATGCGTGCCTTCACGAGCGCGCGCGTGGTCGCGGACGGCACCAGCCATTCGCGCAACGCGCCATGGTATCCGGCGAAACCGAGGAACAGCGTCGCGACCGCGCTGATGCCGATGCTGGTGTACAGCGCATCGAAGATCATGCAGAGGAATTCGAGCACGAACACGATCACCGGCGGCCACAGCAGCAGCCGGAACGAATAGCCGTCGCGGCCGTGCCCGCGAATCCACCATTTCACCGGCGCAAGCTGCCAGAAGCGGCTCTCCTGGTGGAGCGAAAGTTCTTCGTTGTCGGTCAATTTCCCACCTGTCGGATCCTGCGCCGTGTCGGCGCCGGCCGTGAATCGGCACGGCCGCAGCCGCATTCTCCCAGATGCGCGGCGCGGCGAGAAAGGCGCCGCCGCCGGCCTCCGGTTCCCGGTCGACCGCCACATCGTGTGTATCGCACACGCACGCTCGCTTGACCCGGCCCTTGGGATCGCCTTTATGCTGGGCGCAACGAATCGACAGCAAGGAGAGTGACGGATGAGCACGTCCCCGCCCCGTTTGAACGCGTCGGCCGCCGCCGCGCGGCTCGGCGTCTCGATCAAGGCGCTGCGGCTGTACGAGCGGCACGGCCTCGTCACGCCGGAACGCACGCCGGCCGGGTACCGTGCGTACGGCCCGGACGATCTCGCCCGCGCGGCCGACATCGCCGCGCTGCGCGCACTCGGCCTCGGTCTCGCGCAGGTAGCGAGCGTGCTCGACGGCGACGCGCGCAGCCTCGACGACGCACTGGCCGCTCACGAAGCGGCGCTGGACCACGGCATTCAGGATCTCGTGCGCAAGGTCGATCGCGTACACGCAATCCGCGCCGGCCTCGCGCGCGGCCGGATGCCGGCCGACGGCGAACTGACCCGGCTCGTCGACGACAGCAGCGCCGGCGTGGCATTCAGCCTGCCGTGGCCGTGGGGCGGCGAGTGGTTCGAGTGTCGCGATATCCGGCCGCTGAACTACATCATCGGCCCGCTCGGCAGCGGCAAGACGCGGCTGGCGCTTCGGCTCGCCGACGCGCTGCCCGGCGCCGCGTTCGTCGGCCTCGACCGGCTGGAGAACGACGGTGCGGCGACGCACGACGTGCTGCGCACCGATCCTGCATTGAAGTCGCGCGTCGACCGTGCATCGGCAGCGCTCGCCGCCCGAGGCGCGACGCCGTCGGCGGCGCTGACCGCGCTGCTCGTCGCCCTCGAAGCCGAAGGCCCGCGCACACGGGTCGTCGACATGATCGAACAGGATCTCGATCGCCCCACGCAACAGGCACTGATTGCCCGTCTGCGCGAACAGGCCGCCGCCGGGATGCGGCCGCTGTTCCTGCTGACGCGTTCGTCGGCGATCCTCGACCTGTCGGTGGTCGGCCCGCATGAAGCGATCATCCTGTGCCCGGCCAATCACAGTCCGCCTTCGCGCGTGGCGCCTTACCCGGGCTCGCCCGGCTACGAAGCGGTTGCCACGTGTCTTGCGCCGCCCGAGATCCGGGCGCGGATCGCGCATCCCCCGGAAGCGGCGTAAGCGTTCGTCACGGCGCCATCCGCCCCATCCTGCGCGCCATCGCCGGGCTGACCGCATGCACCGGATCGAACCCGAAGAATTCGAGCACGTGGCGCGCGACGTCGTCGCGATCGTTGTCCGCGCAGATCATGTGGTAGCTGTTCTCCAGCACGATCCCGCGTGCGTCGGGCATCTTCTCGAGCAGGAAATCGGCCGAGCGCAGGCTCGTCAGCTCGTCCTCGCGCGCATGCAGCACGAGCGTCGCGCACGGCGTGCCGGCGGCCGCCTCGAGCGCCCAGTCGCGCATCCGGTCGACCTGGCGCACGCACGCGAGCGGCACCCACGCATAGTGGAAACTGTCTTCGCGCTCGAACTTCTTCTTCACGATCGCGCGGATCGTCGCGTTCTTGATGCCGAACGGCTCGCCTTCCTCGACGCGCATCCGCTCCGCGACACCCGGCACGCGATACAGCACATGCCGCAATGCCCGGTACCACGGCGTCGACCAGCCGTCGATGAACACCGGCGTGGCCAGCAGCGCGAGCCGGCCGCGCGCATGCTGCACGCGATGGCACAGCAGCAGCGCGACCAGCGCGCCCATGCACATGCCCGCGACATGCACGGTGTCGTACTCGTTCTCCAGCGCGCGATACTGCTCGGTCACCGCGTCGAGCCATGCCTCCGCGCGCACGCCGACCAGATCCTCGGGGCGCGTGCCGTGCCCCGGCAGCGTGATCATGTGCGGTTCGCCGCCCGCGCGCCGCACCGCCTTGTGCAGCGAACCGAGATCGTATTGCGTGCCGCCGAGCCCGTGGATCAGCAGGACGCCCGTGCGGCCCGTCATGACGCGTCCCCGCTCATTCGTCCGCCGGCCACACGCGCTCGAGCTGCCAGACCCCTGCCACCACCGTCACGTCGACATTCGAGTCGAGCAACGGCGCGCCGTGATCGGTGATCGTCCGCGTGCCGCCGTCGCGCTGCACGATACGCAGCGACAGCGACGCACGATCCTCGCCGGCGATCTCCGCGTTCCAGTAGTCGCTCAACGCATCGCGGTCGCCCGGCTGCACACGTTCGAGCACGAGCGACACGCTCGCGATCTGCGCCGCATCGACGCCGACACCGAACACGCGCTCGACGTCGCCGCTCCACTCGATCCGCCCCGATTCCGGATCGAGCACGTACGCGATCTGGCCGGCGCTCGCGAGCGCGAGCTCCATGTTGTTCTGCAGGACCGCCGCATGTTCGTGCACGCGCTCGCGCGTCGTCTTCAGCGTGCTCACCGTCAGCACCAGCAGCGACGCGACCGCCAGGTAAAGCTGCGCCTCGAGCAGCGAACTGCCGTAGTGCTCATGGAACGACGCGAACGGGCCGTCGCCCTGCGCGGTCTGCTCGATCACGATCAGCGCGAGCACCAGCACCGACGACGAACCCGCGCGGCCGCCGAGCAGCAGCGTCACCGCGACGGTCAGGAACAGCGGGATATACGTCAGCGCAAAGCCGGCGCCCGTGCCGAATTTCTTCGACGTGTCGCCGTCGAAGATCACCAGCGCGCCGATCACGAGCAGCGCGAACGCGACGATGCCGAGTACCAGGTCGAAGCGCTCGTGGTCGCCCGAGCGGTGCGCGCGAAAGCGCGACCATGACGCGAGCACCGGCGTGACCAGCAGCACGCCGACGAAATCGGACGCGGCCCACACCGACCACACGTCGAGGAACGGCGCGCCCTTGACCGCCGTGTACCACGCCGCGCCGCCGATCGCGCCGATCACGCCCGCGATCAGGCCGGCGAGGATCACCGAGCGCAGGAAATACAGCCCTTCGAGCGAGAACCGCACGCGCTGGACGAGCCACACCGCGAGCGCGGCGGCGCCGACCTCGTCGACCGTGAACAGCACCGCGTTGACCAGGCTGCCGTGTTCGATGCCGGTCAGCGCGAGTTGCCCGACCAGGAACGCGCCGGCCAGCGTCAGCCATTCGCGCATCGGCCGCAGCATGAACGCGCCGACCGTCACGCCGGCCGGCAGCCAGATGTAGCCCGTCAGCCGGACGGGGCCGTTGAACTCGTGCGAGATATAGCCGGTCGCGAGATACAGCGCCGCCCAGAGCAGCGCGGCGACGAGGCCCGGCCGCGATCGTTTGGTGTCCATCGAGAATCCCTGTGTGCTGCGCCGTGCAGGCAGACGCACCGCCGCGTCGGAAGCGGCGGCGCCTGCGGCCGGCAGGTGCGCGATGTGCGCATGATATGCGGACAGGGCTGACGGAGGAATACCGGTGGGGAGGCACGGGAAGCCGCGGCCTCTGATCCGGCTCGCCGGGCCGGCGGCGGCGGCTTGCGCGGGCCGGGGAAATCGCGTGTGGCGCCGGCTACCCGGCGCGTGCCGGAACGGCCGCGATCACGGCCTCACGGCCGCATGCGTCACGGATCGAACGGCCTCCCGGTTCACTCCTTTCGCCGCCACACCGAGATCGGAATGTCGCCGTTGGCACGCGGCGGAACGCGGTAGCTCAGCTCGCCGTCCTTCAACTGATAGGTTCGCGTCTGCGTTTGCCCGGCCCAGTTCGGGTACGACGCATTGCTGATGTGAAACGCCAGCGTGTGGTTCGCGGGATCGACGCTCAGCGTGCCGTAGTGGGTACTCGAGCCGAGCACGGCGTCACGGAATTCCTCCGGCGTGCCGGTCGCCTTGTCGTTCGACGCGAAGCGCGGGCGTTCCGACTTGAAGATCTGCAGCGAATAGTTCCCGTGCGCGTCGATCATCAGCAGGCCCGCCGGATCGGCACCGTAGTCGCGGCCGATCGTGCCGTCGGGATGTTGTACGTCCGCCGCGACCAGCGTCCACGTCCCCGCGAGCGACGGCGCGGCCGATGCGTCACCGGGAATCATCGACGCGGCCAGCAGCATGCCGGGAAAGCCTTGGCGGAATATCGAGCCGATTTTCATTCAATGTCCTTGTCGGAAAGAAAAGAAGCCACCTCACGGACATCCGCAGTCGCGTATCCAGCCGCGTATCGCGCGCATCCCCGTGAACCGAAACGACCGGTTCACTCGATGGTAGCGACGGGAATCTGCAATCAATACGATAATTCGAAATCGACTTATAAGAAAAACCGAATCATGACGCTTCCGAATCTCGACATGGATGCGCTGCGCACGCTGATTGCCGCGGATCGGCTCGGCAGCCTCAACCGCGCCGCCGACCGGATCGGCCGCTCGCAGTCGGCGGTCAGCCAGCAGATGCGCAAGCTCGAAACGCAGATCGGCCAGCCGCTGTTTCGCCGCCAGGGCCGCGGCCTCGTGCCGACCGAAGCGGGCGAGCTGATGCTGTCCTATGCGCGCCGCATCCTCGAACTGAACGACGAGGCAATCGGCGCGATCCGCGGCGCGGCAGTCGACGGCGCCGTGCGATTCGGACTGCCGGGCGATTTCGCCGAATCGTGGCTGCCCGTCGCGCTCGGCCGGTTCAAGCGCACGCATCCGGGCGTGCGCGTCGACATCGTCGTCGACGGCAACGGCGCGTTGCTCGACCGGCTCGATGGCGGCGAACTCGACATCGTGCTCGCGATGGGGCGCGGGCATCGCGCCGACGCCGAACACCTGGTCACGCTGCCGATGGCGTGGATCGGGCCGCAAGGCATCGACGTGCGTCCGCGTGCCGGCGCACCGCTCGATCTTGCGCTGTACAAGCCGCCGTGCCTGTTCCGCAAGGCGGGCACCGACGCGCTCGACAAGGCCGGCATCCCGTGGCGGCTCGCGTACACGACCGGCAGCCTGCAAAGCCTGTGGGCCGGCGTCGCCGGCGGCCTGGGCATTACCTCGAGAACGATGGCGGGTGTGCCGCCGGCGCTGCGGCAGCTCGGCGAGCGCGACGGCCTGCCGCCACTGCCGTCCGTCGACGTGTGCCTTCATGCGGGCGCAAGCGATGCGCCTTCGGCGCTCGTGAGCCTGAAGCGCGTCGTGATCGACACGCTGATCGCCAATCTCGCCGATGTGCACCCGCACTCGGGCCGGCGCGCCGGATGATCGGCCACGCATGCGCGCCGGATTCGGCGTTGCGCCCTTTGACCGGCTTCCCGTCATCGCGGATGATGCGCTGCGGGGTTCGACCTTCCCGTCGGCGCTCCCGTCCCGAACGAACGTACGAGTCCGCACGATGACACCCGCAATCCGCCTGCGTCCGGCATGCGCCGCCGACCTGCCGTTCCTGCTGACCCTGCGTCGGCTCACGATGACCGTGCACCTGCAGCGCGTCGGCGCGCCCACCGACGACGAAGCGCACGACCGGCGCATTCGCGCGAATTTCGACGATGCGATGATCGTCTGCGACGTCGACGACGCCATCGGCTTGCTGAAGGTGACACGCGCCGCCGACGAGTGGCACGTTCACCAGATCCAGATCCTCCCCGCTCACCAGGGCCGGGGCATCGGCGAAGCCGTGCTGAACGCGTTGCTGGCCGACGCGGCGCGCGCGCACGTGCCGGTATCGCTCAGCGTGCTGCACGGCAACCCGGCGCGGCGGCTCTACGAACGGCTCGGCTTTCGCGTCGAGTCGGCAACCGACACGAGCGCGAGCATGATCTGGCGCGCGTGACGCGCGGCGTTTCGACGCCGCCGCGTTACTGCGTGATCTTCGCGTCCTTCAGCAGGTTGCCGATCATCTGCGCGCTCGCCTTCTCCACCGCAGCCGCCTGCAGTTGCTGCTGCAGCGCCGGCTTCGCGGTCGCGAAACCCGGCACCTGCGTCGGCCGCTTCGCATCCAGCTTCACGATCGCCCGCACGCCGTCGACCGGGATCGAATCCTTCGTCGCGGCGCCGACCGCCAGTTTCTCGAGTGCCTGCGCGACCGGCAGCGGCAAGCCGGACGTCTTGCCTTCCGCCGCCGGCGTGTGGAAGCTCACCCACGGCAACTCGCCGCCGCTGTCGCGGCTCGGCGCGATGCTGTACTGGCGCGCCAGCCCGTCGAACGACTTGCCCGCCTTCAGCTCGCTCAGCACCGTCGCGGCCGTCACCGGATCCTGGACGACGATCAGGCGCGGCTTGTACTCGTTCTTGCCGAGCGACGCCACGAGCTCGTCGTAGCGCGCCTTGACCTGCTCGTCGGTCACCGGCTCGGGCTTCACGTTGTCGCGCAGGTAAAGCTGCACTTCGGCATTCGCCTTCGCCTGCTGCACCGCCGCCTTGACCTCGGGCTTGTCGGCATAGTTCGCCTTCTCGGCGGCCTGCTGGACCAGCACGCGCGTAATCAGCTGATTCTTGATCGCCTGGCGGACCTGCGGCGAGTCGGGTTGCCCGGACGCGCGCAGCAACGTGTCGACGTCGGCCTGCGTGATCGGCGTGCCGTTGACCGTCGCAACGGTCGCGGCGGCCGCCGGCGTCTCTGCGTGGACTGGGCCGCTCATCGCGCCAGCCAGTGCGGCGATCAGAAACAGGCGGTTCGGTGTCGTTTTCATCTTCATCGTTTCGTCACTTCGGCATAAAAAACGCGGCATGGGGCATACCGCGCGAGTTCACCGGCGCTGCAATGCGCCGGCGCAACCCATCAGTCGATCCGGTTCATCGTCGTGGGCACGCGCAGTGCCTGCCGGTGCCGCTGTCATTGTGCCCGGAACCGCTTTTCCGCGTCGTGAGGTTTGGAACGGCCGCCCGGCGGGCGGTGAGGCGCGCGTTGCGCACGCCGCTCATGACGAACGCGTGATGTGGAAATTGTGTGGATGCGCGGTGGAAATCCCGCGAAATCGCGACGAATACGATGAGGCGTTCACGAGCGCGGCCGCCGGTCGACGCGGCCGCGCGTTCATCAAGGCGTCCACCGGTACACGGTGATGCTGTTGCCTTTCACGTTGTTCTTCATCACCACGTACTCGCCGTTCGAGCGGCGGTACGCGCGGATGCTGTACATCGCATCGATCGCGCTGCTGGTATCCACGGTCGCGGGGCTCGCGTTCACCAGCGTCGTGTCGAGATTGCCGGTCGTCAGGTTGAACGCGTCGACGTTCGGCCACAGCGGCCCGCTGCTGCTGAACCAGTAACCGACGAACAGATGGTTGCCCACCGCGTCGATCGATTTCGCGCCGCTGTGCGGCAGCGTGATCACCGGGTCCGGCTTCGTCGTATTGCCCGCGCTCCAGCCGTGATACACCTCGACGCGCGTGCCGATCGACGTCCAGTCGTTGGTCCCGATCGCACCTTGCGCGAGCACCATCGTGTCGCTGTCCGCGAGATAGACGATGCGCGTGAGCGGCTGGATGCTGTCGGGCACGCGGGTCGCGACACCCGGCCCCCACGACGGCTTGCCGCTCGCGTCGAAGCCGGTCAGCGGGTAGTGGGTAATCGCGCCGGTCTTGTCGAGGCCGGCCCACACGCCGCCCTTGCTGTCGACGCTGAAGCCGCCCGTCACGCGCCGCGTCGTGTTGAACGCGGGGCCCGGGATCGCGCCGTCCGGAATCGCGACATAGCCGTTCGCCGCGTTGAAGTGGAAGAAGTAGAAGACCGGCGGGTTCTGGCCGGCCGCGACGAGAATCCGGTTCGCGCCCACCGACGTGAGCAGGCCGAAATGCTCGTCGCGCTGCGTGTCGTTCATGTCGATGCGCGGATCGGCCGGGTACGTGAACGGATCGACCGTGTTCGCGATGAACCTGCCGCCCGCGCTGCCGCCGTACACGTGCGTGCCGCCGTAGAACAGCGCACCGTCCGTGACCGGGTCCGGCGCGGCGATGCCTTCGAAGTTCAGCGACTGCAGCGTCCACCGCAGGCTGCCGGTGCTGCTGTACGCATGAATGTCGGTCGCGCCGTTGCGGCCGAGATCCCAGCTGCCGCCCCATGGATTGTTGAGCACGTAGAGATTGCCGCCGGTGTCCTTGCCGATCCCGACGATGCGCGTGAAGCGCTGCGCACCGACCTGCCCCTTGATGCCCGTCGTCGTGTCGAGATAGCCGCCGCGCACGCCGAAGGTGCCGGCCAGCGCGGGCCGGCCCGACACCGTATAGCGCTTGATGTTCTGGTCCGGGCCTTCGTCGCCCACCAGCAGTTGCCCGGCCGCCGCATCGAAATACAGCGCCGACGGCTGCGACCCGGACGGCATCCGGATCGTGTTCAGCGGCGCACCGGCCGGGCTGAAGCCGACGATCGAGCCTGCGCGCTTCTGCGCCACCCACACGTTGCCCGCTGCGTCCAGCGCGAGCGCGCCCGGCTCCGATACGCCGATATCCCGCTGCCACACGCCGTCGGTGGTGAACACGCGCACGCGATTGCCGTAGAAGTCGCTCGCATAAAGCAGCGAGCCGGCCGTCGCGAGCCCGGTGACGACGTCGATGCGCGGCTGGTTGGTGGCCGCGCTGACCTGGATCACGCGGTCGCGATACTTCGTCGCGCGGTTGTAGCGCCCCACCGCGCCGCTGCCGTACGTCTTGCCGGGCTGCAGCGCGACGAACAGCGAGGTCGCGTTGCCCGTGATCGCGCTGCCCTGGAACTCCGAGTGCGTGCCGATCGAGCCGACGCTCTTGCCGTTCTGGTAAATCGCGACACCGCCTTCGTCCTCGTCCCACATCGACGCCGTATAGATCACGCCTTCAGGCGCGACCCACATCGCACGCGCGACGTTGCCGACGTGGGCCGCGAGCGTGCCGTACGTGTTCGCCAGCCAGTCGGTGGTGTTGCTTGCGTGAACGGGCGGGGTAATCGCGGCGATCGCCGCGGCGAGCAGTGCGGCCTGAAACCGTTGTCTGGCGACCATGACGGATGCACTCCTGAATGGTGCGAACATTCACATGAAGGGCCGGACGGACGGCTTGAAAGCCGCAATACGTCAATTCTTCCGCTGAAGCATCCGGCGCAGTCGGTATTACGTACGGCATGCGTTCGATCATGCGCAGCGCGAGAATAGCGTTATATAAATCGAAAAAAATTGCGGATCGCGCGCTATTGCGCTTTTCGCGGAAGCGGTTTCGGCGGTGTCGCCCGTGGCGCCCCTGCGTGCCGGCGGCACGCGTGACTGCGCGACAGTGAATGGTCACTTACGCGTCGAATCGGGGATCGGGAAATTCAGGCTCGTGCCTGCGGGAATATCGCCGCCGGTTCAGCGATGATCGATTGAAACGGCGAGTGCCTGTTTCGGAGAATCGGGAAAAACCGCCGCATTCAACGCGGCTTCATTGCACCCGGCAAATCGCCGGCCTGAATCCATTGCGAATCCAGGCCGGCGATCGTCCGTTACCGCGGGGCAGGCAACGCGCCACTGACGCCGCGCTGCCGCACTGCGGCACTGCGGCACTGCCACGCGTCAAGCCGATGCCGAAGTCTCCGGCACCTTCACCTTCATGACGCGTCCGTTGTCCGGATCGTTGTCGTCGCGCGGGGCGTCGAGCTGCCCTTCCCACTTCGCGACCACGGCAGCCGCGATCGAGTTGCCGACGGCGTTGGTGGCCGAGCGCCCCATGTCGAGGAACATGTCGACGCCCATGATCAGCAGCAACCCGGCTTCGGGCATGTTGAACTGGTTGAGCGTCGCCGCGATCACGACCAGCGACGCGCGCGGCACGCCCGCCATCCCCTTCGACGTCACCATCAGCATCAGCAGCATCGTGATCTGCGTGCCCAGCGGCAGATGGATGCCGTACACCTGCGCGATGAACAGCACTGCGAACGTGCAGTACATCATCGAGCCGTCGAGGTTGAACGAATAGCCGATCGGCAGCACGAAGCTCGAGATCTTGCGGTTCACGCCGAAGCGGTCGAGCGCATCCAGCAGCTTCGGATAGGCGGCCTCGGAACTCGCCGTCGCGAACGACAGCAGGAACGGCTCGCGGATCAGCCGGATCAGCGTGAACGCGCGCTTGCCGAGGAACGTCACGCCGGCGAGCGTCAGCACGCCCCACAGCAGCGCCAGTGCCAGGTAGAAGCTCGCCATGAACTTCGCGAACGTGAGCAGGATGCCGAGCCCCTGGGTGGTGATCGTCGACGCCAGCGCCGCGAACACCGCGACCGGCGCGAACCACATCACGGCGCCCGTGACCTTCAGCATCACCTGCGCGAGATCGTCGATCACGCCGGTCAGGCGCTTGCCCGATTCGCCGAGCGCCGACAGCGCGGTGCCGAAGAAGATCGAGAAGACGACGATCTGCAGGATTTCGTTGTTCGCCATCGCTTCCGCGATCGACTTCGGCACCAAGTGGACCACGAAATCCTTCAGCGTGAAGGCGCCCGTCTTCAGGTTGAGGGCTGCGTCGGATGCCGGCAGCGGCAAGCTCAGATGGCTGCCCGGTTGCAGGATCGTTGCGGTCAGCAGGCCGAGCAGCAACGACGTAAACGAAGCGATGAAGAACCAGCCGAACGCCTTGACGCCGACACGGCCTACCGCGCTGCCGTCGCCCATCTGCGCGATGCCGACGGTCAGCGTCGCAAATACCAGCGGCGCGATGATCATCTTGATCAGGCGCAGGAACACGTCGGACAGCAACGACACGTACCCGGCGACTTCCTTCGCCATGGCCGGGTCGGGAAATGCGCTATGGCAGGCGTAACCCACGGCGATACCAAGAATCATCGCGACAACGATGTACTTGGTGATGTTGTGCTTCTTCTTCATTAGTATTCCAAATCACAAAGCGTATGTTGCTAACGGCTGGCTAACTTTCGCGCCCGGCTACGAATCGAAACCCACGTCTCTCTGGGTGCGACGAGTCCGCCTTTGGCGGTCGCCATGGCGGACAAGGGGGGGCATTCTAACGCAAATGGCCCCACGGCTTTCAAATCTGAAAGTCAGCCGGCTTGATTTGCGTCCGGATGTCGTCGAAAAATCGGGTTTTGTCGCGATCCTGCCCGCTTTCTGCCCGCTTCCTGATCGCTTCCTGCCTGCTTCCTGCCCGCTTCGGGCATGTTTTCCGGCCCGGTCGGCGAAGGTAACCGGGCCACACCGCCGTTCGCGCCGGAATTCCCCTTCCCTCCACTGCGGCGTCGCACGATGTGACGACACTGCAAACGATCGCGACACATCCTCACAAAGATGCGCAGACCTCGACACTACGGCACGTAATGCGTCTGTAATATTTCGAAACGTTTCGCAATGCCCCCTTCCGGGCATCGGTGCGCAATCACGCACCGGCAATGCGGAACCGGGTTCGAGTCATTGCTTTCAACACGTTGAGGCATTCATTTTCTCAGCAGTCCTGCCAAATGAATGATCGAGGAAAGGCAGCATCGTGATGAACATTCTGTATACCAACTTCCACGGCGACTACGGCGGCGGCCAGGACACCTACGTCCGCGACCTCGCCGCCGCGATGAGCCGGCACCATCGCGTGACCGTCGCGTCGCCTGAAGGGAGCCGCCTGTCGCGACTGCTGAAGGACAGTCCCGACGTGGCGATCTTCGACATGGAATTCAAGCCGCGCTGGAACCGGCTGTGCCAGGAAATCATCCGGCTGCGCCAGCGGATCCGCGCCGAGCGCTTCGACATCATCCACGTCAACGGGTCCGCCGATCACCGGCAGGTGATGCTCGCGCTGCTCGGCTGCCGGTATCGGCCCGCGGTCGTGCTCACCAAGCACAACACCTATCGCGCCGACAGCTTCGGCAACGTGCTGCGCGCCCGGCTGGCAACCGACCACACCATCGCGGTCAGCGACTATGTGGCGAGCATGCTCGCGCTCCGGTCGCCGTACGGCAACGTCACGGTCGTCAAGCACGGCGTGCGCCGGCAGGCCGCGGAACAGCTGGCCGGCGACGAAATCCGCCGCCGCAAGATCGCGCTGTTCGGGCCGTCCGGCGCGGATGCGATCGTGCTGGGCAGCAGCGCCGGCACCGCGCCGGAGAAAGGCTGGATGGACCTGATCGCGGCGCTGGGCCGCTTGCCCGAACACGAGCGCGAGCGGTTTCGCGTGCTGCTGGTCGGCGCGGAACCGTCCGGCGAGCAACGCGAGCAGATCGAGCGGCACCACATGGCGTCACGCACCGCTTTCACCGGGCGCCTCGACGATGTGCGCGCGCCGTTCTCGATCATCGACGTGTCGTTCGTGCTGTCGTATCACGAGAGCCTGTCGTATGCGTGCCGCGAGGCGATGTCGCTCGGCTGCCCCGCGATCGTGACGCGCGTGGGCGGGCTGCCCGAGAACGTCGAGCCGGGCGTGGACGGCTGGGTCGTCCCGCCGCGCGAGCCCGAGGCGATCGAGGCCATCCTGCGCGAGATCGTGCGCGAGCCCGCGTGCGTGCGCGCGATGGGGCGCAGCGCGCGGCTGAAGGGCAAGCGCGAGTTCTCGTTCGACCGGTTCGTCGATGCAACGTTGTCCGTCTATCAGAAATCGATTCGACACAACCCCTATCGCTGGGTCACATCCATGAGGTCCGTTTAATGGCAATGAACATCTGGAAGAAGTACTGGGACCTGCGCACGCAGGAGTGCCCGTGCGACGTGCACTTCGTCGAATGGCTGGAATCCGCTCGTCTCAACGGCATCCGCATCTATCACTTCGGCACCGGCGGCCACCACCACGTCGGCGTGGAATGCGCACGGCCGCACCTGAACAACACCGTCTTCGGCGTGACGGCGTCGCCGAAGGAATACAAGTCGTACGTCGATCTCGTCACGCGGCAACCGGAGGTGAGCAAGACCTACCTGGCCTATTTCGGCGACATCTATACGAGCAATACGGACCTGCTGCCGGCGTTCGACGTCGTCACGCTGTTCCATCTGTGCGAATTCCGCGACGAAACGAACAGCCGCTACGGCGCGAAGACCGACGCCGAAGTGCTCGACCTGTTCGCGCGCCATACCGCGCGCGAAGGCCACCTGCTGTTCTACAAGGGCTCGTCGGCGTACCGGAAGGCCGAGCCGATCATCGAGCAATGGGCGGCGAACGCCGATTTCACCGAAGTCGGCGACTTCAAGACCCTGCGGATTTTCCGCAAGGCCGCGTAACGCCCCGTTCCCGCGACCCGCTCATGCTGCTGCCCGCCACGCGCTACCCGATCCTGATGTATCACCAGATCCGCACGCTGCCGCCGCCGTCCGACCGGCTGCGCAGCCTGAGCGTCGCCCCCGACGCGTTCCGCCGCCAGATGACGCTGTTCAGGCGGCTCGGCTACCGCGGCCTGAGCCTGCGCGAACTGCAGCCGTACCTGCGCGGCGAGCGCAGCGGGAAGGTCTTCGGCATCTCGTTCGACGACGGCTTTCTCAACGTGCTCACGCATGCGATGCCCGTGCTGGACGCGCTCGGGTTCACCGCGACCTGCTACTTCGTCGCCGGCCGGTTCGGCGGCGAGAACGACTGGGATGCGGGTGCCGATACGGCGCGCTCGCCACTCATGACGTGCGCGGACATGCTCGCATGGCGCGATCGCGGCCACGAAATCGGCTCGCATACGCTCGATCACGTCGCGCTGTCGCACGTGCCGGCCCACGTGTCGGCGGTTCAGATCATCGAATCGAAGCGGCGGCTCGAAGCGTTGAGCGGCCAGCCTGTCGAATCGTTCTGCTACCCGTACGGCGATCTCGACCCGCGCGTGCGCGACCAGGTCGCCGCCGCCGGCTACCGCAACGCGACGACGACCCGGCGAGGTTGCGCCGGGGCGTCCGACGATGCATTCCTGTTGCCGCGCGTTCCGGTGGCGGGCGGGGTCGGTGCGATGCGGCTCTGGTTCAAGTGTGTGAAGGCGCGGGTTCGGACGCGCAGGTAGCTCGCGCTGGTCGACTGCCGCCGAACCCTACAACCCTCCACGCAGCTCGCGCCGCCCCCTTCGGCCATACGCTCACCGCTGGAAAGCCCTGCGCATCTGCGCGCCGGCCACGTCGAACACCTGGCGGGCTGCCGATGTCACGCCGGCCATATGGAACGCATGGATCATTCCCGGCAGCACGACGAAATCGGCCGCCACACCGGCCTCCCGCAATCGCTCCGCATACGCGTGCGCGTCGTCGCGCACCGGATCGTACTCGCAGGCCAGCAACGTGGCCGGTGGCAAACCCTCGAGCGAAGCCGCCTGCAGCGGCGACACGCAGAGCGACCTGCCGTCGGCCGGATCGGTCAGGTACATGTCGAAGCAATACCGCATGACATCCTGCGTCAGGTAGTAGCCCTGCCCGCAAGTCCGATAGGACGTCGTGCTCATCGACGCATCCAGCGGCGGATACAGCAACAGCTGATGCGCGATCGACGGGCCGCCCCGCTCACGTGCGACCAGACACGCAGCCGCCGCAAGGTTTCCTCCCGCACTGTCGCCGCCGACGGCGATGCGCGCCGGGTCCAGCCCCAGGCCAGCCGCCTCGCGCACCACCCAGTCCAGCGCATCGCAGAAATCCTCCAGCGGCACCGGAAACCGGTGCTCCGGCGCAAGCCGGTAATCGACCGACAGCACGACGCATTGCGTCGCGTTGGCCAGCGCGCGGCAGGGATTGTCGTATAGCTCGAGCGTGCCGAGGCACCACCCGCCGCCGTGTGCATAAACGAGCGCCGGCCGGCGCGCCGCGCTTTCCGAAGCGACCGCTGGCCAATAAGCCCGCACGCGAATCTGCTGCCCGTCGCGCGTGGGCACCGCGAAGGTTTCCGTATGGTCGACCGCTTCCAGCGGTCCATGCCAGCCCCGCAGTGTCGTATCGGTCGCCCGTCTCAACGCGTCCAGCGACGCAGGCGCCTCGGTCACGGCCAGTCGCTCCAGCAGTGATGCGATGTCGGTATCGATCGGCATGTTCAGCGGCTCCGCTCCAGGAAAGGCAGCAGATGGCCGATGAATGCGTCGGGGGCCTCTTCCATGATGAAGTGGCCGCAAGCCGGGACCACCGCGCCCTGCAGATCGGTCGCGTTGTCGCGCATCGTGACCAGCGGCGCATCGCCGGTGGCATGTTCGGCACCGACGGCGAGCACCGGCATCGTCAGCTTGCGCTGCGCCCGCGCCTGGTTCTGCCGGATCGTCTCCGGAATCGCACGGTAATAGGAGAAGCCGCCGCGCAAGCCGCCCGGTGCCGCATAGGCATCGATATACACATCGACGGCCACACAATCGCGCCGGAACGACCAGCGGTTGAACATGAACTCCAGATACGCCCTTTCACGGCCCGCAATCAGCGTCTCGGGCAGGTCGGCCAGCTGGTTGAACATGAAATGCCACAGGAAGATGTTTTCTTCCGGCGGGGCGAAGATCGACGGCGCGGGCGCCAGCCCGGGGATCACCGCCTCCGTGAGCGCCAGCGACTTCACGGCGTCAGGCCGGTCGCTCGCCAGCGCATAGGCCACCCACATGCCGACGTCGTGACCGGCCACCTGGTAAACATCGAAGCCGAGCTGCGCCATCACGCGATGCAACGTCGCCGCCGTGTGCCCCGTGTCGTAACCCGCATGCGGGCGATCGGAATACCCGGTACCTGGCGGATCGACCGCGACGGCCATGAAGCCGCGCGCGGCGAGCACCTGCATCACGTGACGCCACGCGTACCAGGTTTGCGGCCATCCCGGAATCAGCAGGACCGGGGTACCGGCGCCGGCCGTGACGCAATGGACGCGCTGGCCGTCGATGCGTACGTATCGGTGAGCAAAGCTTTGAGCGTCGGCAGACGACGACTGAAGTTGAGCGGACATATCGATGATTCCTGGCAGTGGGGGGAAACGGCTCAAGCGATGCCGAGCATGTCGTGGATTTGCCGTTGATCGACCGCGGCACCGGCGAAGTCGTCGAAGATGCGCTCCGTCACCCGGATGATGTGGTCGTTGATGAACGCGACGCCTTCGCGCGCGCCGTCCTCCTGATTCTTCAGGCAGCACTCCCATTCGAGGGTGGCCCATCCTGTGTAGTCGTACTGAGCAAATTTCGAAAAAATCGCCTTGAAGTCGACCTGACCGTCGCCAAGCGAACGGAAACGGCCGGCGCGCTCCAGCCACGAACTGTAGCCGCCGTAGATGCCCTGGCGCCCCGAAGGCAGGAACTCCGCGTCCTTCACATGGAACATGCGGATGTGGTCGCGGTAGATATCGATGTACGCCAGATAGTCCAGTTGCTGCAGCACGAAATGGCTGGGATCGAACAGCATCTTGCAGCGCGCGTGCTGGCCGACCAGCGCATGGAAGCGCTCGAAACTGACGCCGTCGTGCAGGTCTTCGCTGGGGTGAATCTCATAGCAGAGGTTGACGCCGTTGTCGTCGCAGGCGTCGAGAATCGGCCGCCAGCGACGCGCCAGCTCGTCGAAGGCCGTCTCGATCAGGCCGGCGGGCCGCTGCGGGAACGGAAACAGGTAAGGCCACGCGAACGAGCCCGAAAAGGTGCCCATGTCGGTCAGCCCCAGGCGGCGTGAAGCCCGTGCCGCCAGCTCGAGCCGATCCAGCGCCCATGCGGTGCGCGCGGCCGGGTTGCCGCGCAAGGCCTCGGGCGCGAAGTTGTCGCACATGGCGTCGTACGCCGGATGCACGGCAACCAGCTGCCCGAAGATATGCGTGGTCAGTTCGCTGATCTCCAGCCCATGTTCGGCCAGCATGCCCTTCAGGTCATCGCAATAGGCCTGACTGTCCGCGGCGGTCTCCACGTCGAACAGCCGACCGTCCCACGCGGGAATCTGCAGCGCCTTGAAGCCGACGCCGGCCGCCCATTGCGCGATATGCGGCAGGCTGTCGAACGGCGCCGCATCGTCGGCGAACTGCGCGAGATGAAGACTGGGGCCCTTGAGAGTACGCATGATCGATTCCAATTGTTTGTTGATCGACAAAAAATAGAATGCGGGAACGGCGCGTGTCAACACGGCGCGCGATAAAATCGGCGCACGATGTGACGACGGACGAAAGGGATATGGCGGGACGACCGAGAGAATTCGATCGCGACATGGCGCTGAAACGCGCAATGCTTGCGTTCTGGCGGCGCGGCTACGAAGGCACGTCGATGTCCGACCTGGTCGAAGCGATGGGCATCGCGTCAGCGCGCATCTACGCCGCGTTCGGCAGCAAGGAAGCCCTGTTCCACGAGGCCGTGGCGCTCTACGAGCAAGGCGAAGGCGGCTTCGCCGATCGTGCGCTCGGCGAGGAAACCGATGTCCGCGCGGCCATCGAACGAATGCTGCGCGATGCCGTCGCCGCTTATACCAGGCGCGGCCAGCCGCACGGCTGCATGGTGGTGTCCGCCGCGACCAACTACTCGGCCGAAAACGAAGGTGTCATGGAATGGCTGGCCGCCCACCGGCGCGCACGCACGCAATCGATCGCCCAGCGTTTGCAGCTCGCGGCCGAACAGGGGCAGCTCGCGCGGGGCACCGACATCAAGGCGCTGGCCGATTTCTATGCAACGCAGTTGCACGGCATTTCCGTTCAATCCCGCGACGGGGTATCGAAGGAGCGCCTGCTCGCGTCCATCGGGCCGGCGATGATGCCGCTCGCGATGGCGGTGCGTGACGGCGCGTAACCCGGCCGGTCGACCGACAGGACGGCCGTTTCAAGCTCGGGCAGATCGACCGGAAAAGCAACGCGGCGGACGACGCGACGCCCGTCGACAATCCGGTGCATGACCGCAACGAACCACGAGCTCGTCGTCTTCAGGTCAGATCTCCCCAACGATGCACTCCCTGTCGGCAAAGGACAGGTGATGGAGCACACCCTGAAAACAATCGGGGAAGTGGAAGATATCGCGCCCGGCAAGCGCATGTCATTCAGGCTCACGCCTGGCCACGACGCGCTGAGCTGCAACGAGCCGGGCCACTATGAAGCGGGGATGCATACGGCACGTGCCGTGACGCCGTAGATCGTTCCGCCGGACCGAAATCCGGCCCGCAGCACCTGGGCGTCGCCTACCTCGTTCCGCATTACGCGGTCACTCATCCGACCCTCACCCGAGCGAGGCGCGGCGCTTTCTTGGCGCGCCTTGTGCGAGCGGCACCCCTCGCACACCCTGGCTACCTGCCGGGAGCGCGTGCGGAACGACACGCGATCACTCAAATAAATTTTGTAGAAAATATAACCGAGACGTAGAATTCGCTACATGCAATCCCTTTCTACATGGTCGCTGCTTGTTCTGACCCTTCCGACGGAAAACGCGACGGCCCGCATGCGGTTCTGGCGCGCGCTCAAGGCGAAAGGCTGTGCCGTGCTGCGCGACGGTGTCTACCTGCTGCCCCAAACCGAAGCGCACGAAGAGACGCTGCGTGAACTCGCGGGCGCGATTGCCGAGAGCGGCGGCGCGGCTCACCTGTTGCGCACACCGAGTCTCGACCGGTCCCAGGAACAGGAATTCCGGGCGCTGTTCGACCGGGCCGACGATTACGCAACCTTCACGCGCGCGCTCGCCGACGTGCGCAAGACGCTTGACGGGCAATCAGCCGCCGAGCTCACTCGCCTGTTGCGTCGCCTGCGCAAGGATCTCGACGCCATCCGGGCGATCGACTATTTCCCGGGTGATTCGGCCACCCGCGCCGAAGTCGCCCTGCAGGATTTCGGTGCGCTGGTCGACACGGTGCTGTCGCCGGGCGAGCCGCATGCCGCGGACCGCGTCATTCGTCCGCTCTCGATCGGCGAGTACCAGGGCCGCGCCTGGGCGACGCGGCAGCGGATGTGGGTCGATCGCGTCGCCAGTGCGTGGCTGATCCGCCGATTCATCGACGCGCAAGCGCGCTTCATCTGGCTCGCGTCGCCGGCGGATTGCCCGGCTGACGCGCTGGGCTTCGATTTCGACGGCGCGACTTTTACGCACGTGGGCGAGCGCGTGACATTCGAAGTTCTGCTGGCCAGCTTCGGGCTCGACAAGGACCCGGCCCTGATGCGTGTCGGCGAGATCGTGCACGCGCTCGATGTGGGCGGTCCCGCCGCGCCTGAAGCAGTGGGCTTCGAGGCCGTGATGGCCGGCACGCGCCAACGGACGGAAAACGACGATCAGCTGCTCGAGCAGATGGGCGCCGTACTCGACTCCCTGTATGCGCACTTCACATCGAACGGCAAGAGCGAAACCCCAGACAGATCATGACGACGACCATCGCCACGACCGAACCGACCTACTCGCTTGGCGAGCTGGTCGCCTACATGCTGCGTCTCGGCACGTTCGGTTTCGGCGGACCGGTCGCGCTCGCAGGCTATATGCGTCGCGATCTGGTCGAGCGACGCGGCTGGATAACCGAGGCCGACTACAAGGAAGGGCTCACGCTGGCCCAGCTCGCACCGGGGCCGATGGCGGCCCAGCTCGCGATCTATCTCGGGTTCGTCCACTACCGCCTTCTCGGGGCGACACTCGTCGGTATCGCATTCGTGCTGCCGTCGTTCCTGATGGTGCTCGCGCTCGGGTTCGCGTACGCGCATTTTGGCGGGCTGCCGTGGATGCAGGCCGTCTTCTACGGCGTCGGTGCCGCGGTGGTCGGCATCATCGCGATGAGCGCTTACAAGCTCACGACCAAGACCGTCGGCAACGACAAGCTCCTCTGGGCAATCTTCCTGACGCTGGCTGCCGTGACCTTCGTCACGGAATCGGAAATCGCATGGCTTTTCGTTGCCGCAGGCCTGATCGGCTGGCTGTGGCGCGCGCCGCCCAGGTGGCTGCAGCGGGGCGGACTGAATGCGGTTGCCGCCGCCAACTTGCCGGCGGCCAGCGGGCTACTGAGTGGCATCGACCTGCCGCAGCTCGTCCAGATCGGTGCGTTCTTCATGAAGGCCGGCGCGTTCGTGTTCGGCTCAGGACTGGCGATCGTGCCGTTCCTCTATGGCGGCGTCGTCACCGAACATCACTGGCTGAACGACAAGCAGTTCGTGGATGCCGTCGCGGTCGCGATGATCACGCCCGGCCCGGTCGTGATCACTGTCGGCTTTATCGGGTACCTCGTGGCGGGCCTGCCTGGCGCATGCGTCGCCGCGCTCGGGACATTCCTGCCGTGTTACCTGTTCACGGTCATTCCCGCGCCCTACGTGAAGAAGTATGGGCACCGTCCAGGCGTCAAGGCATTCGTCGACGGCATTACGGCTGCGGCAGTCGGCGCGATCACGGGCTCCGTCCTCGTCATCGCGAAGCGATCGATCGTCGACGTCCCGACCGCACTGCTCGCCGTCACGACCGTGCTGCTGCTATGGCGCTTCAAGAAGCTCCAGGAACCGGTAATCGTGACGGCGGCCGCCGTCATCGGACTCGTGGTTTTCCCGCTTCTCCACCATTGACTCGCGTCACCGGGAAACGAACACGACGTGCCAGGCCAGGACGTTGCCATGCGATCGTCGTTCTCATGTTCGAGAAGGCGACGCGATAGAGCGTGGTGCGCTGCATCGGCCGCCAGGTGGAACGACGCCGGACGGTGATGACCAGGATCAGCAGTACGCGGAGCTTGAAGCTCGCGTCTCGAGACCTCAACATCGAGTTCGAGAAAGTGATCGGCAACCCTTACGAAAGAACCCGGCCTTGTCGGAAGGGTCATAAGTGGCATTTTCCCAGCGATTGCTGGCGTTTTGGGTACAGTCTCGTCATTTCTCTCCGGAGCAGTTGAGCCGGCCGGCGCGGTCTTCACTCCGTTTGGCACGGCCGCAATGGATCAGGCTTAGTACGCTTGCACGTGTCCCAATTCAGCATTCAAGAAATGAGAAACCCATGCCGTTGATCACCATGCAACGAAGCCGATATTTCCCGGATGCCATCGGTTTGCTTGTTCTCATGATCCTTGTGGCAATCCTGTCGACCTTTGTATCGGCCTCCGAAATTTCACGACCCTTGTGGGTTCCAATCTATGCCGCGTGGGCTGCGAGCGCGATTTTTGCCTGGCGCAAGGTTGAACCGGAAGCGAAATCCTGGCTCAGGATCGGATTGTGTTCGATTGGTGGCGCACTTCTATGGTACGCCGTGACCCGAACTGCCAGTCACCGGATTTTTGGGGCCACGGAATCCGAGCTTTCCAAGGTCTTCGACCTACTGATTGCACTGATACTTTCCCCCGGCCTGACGTTTGTTGCGATCACTGGTTGGGTGCGTGCGCTCATACGGCGGAAACAAGATTGATCTCGGCCGGTGTGCAACTTGTTCACCCGGCCCGCCCAAGGAGTCTATTTGACGGGTGCTCGGATCGGTACGAGATTTGAACCAATTGGACAGGACGTCGTCGGCCTGCTCGGCAGGTGTATACCGGCTATGAGAGGCTACGACTTGACGGTCCGTTACAACGCCTGGCTTGGTCTTGCGAAGGCGAGGTCACAACGCGAGCAACGGTGTTGGAACTGTGGGGACCCAGGCCGCCAACAAGCGATGGCAGACGCATGAGCGATGGTAGAAAAATGCAAACAGCTGATGACGGGCGTTTGGTGATGGGACATATTAGGCGGGCTTTTTCCGAGAGGAAAAAGCCGATGTCGGTCGTTCCAACCGTCTCACCCGACACGAACGAGTACTACGACGCATTGCACTTCTCAAACCTGCTCTGGGACGAGACGACTGCTTACGACTGGACAAACTACGCAGACGCGGTCTACAGATTTACTCCCGAAGCGTTCTGCTACTTTTTGCCCGGAATCATGCGCGTCTCGATCGAAGACAATCAGGTCGCGTTGACGGTCATCGAGAGCTTGATGGGGTCGCTGGACAGGTCGCCGGTTGTGGAATACTGGGACGACTATTTTCTGCAGCGTTGGCCCAAGCTGACAGACGTCGAGTGCGACGCTGTAATCGAATGGCTTCTCTGGCTCAACGAACATCCGCTCTCGCCATTCTCGAAAGACACGATTCTTCGTGCGTGCGAGACGCTGGAACTGGTGAAGAAGCATCGGACGGAGTAGCAGCCACATGATGGCTATTGTTCGCAAGGGCGATTCGACGAACCGCTTTCGTCCCACATTGAATGCAGCCAATTGTTCAAAGACAACATATTGAGACTGCGGGCATCTTTTCTGAGAACCAACAACACACATCAACAACCGCCCCACAGCACCCCCTCCCCCGTACCGGCAATCGTCAATCAAACTGTACCGGTACTGTACAGAAAACCGTCGCTAAACTGACCTCCATCCCAGTCCAGAACAGAATGGAGAATCCGCGATGGAATTCCTCACCCTGAGCGCGCTGCCCGCCGGCATGCTGTTTGCGCTCGTCACGTCGATCACGCCCGGCCCGAACAACACGATGCTGCTCGCATCCGGCGTCAATTTCGGTTTCCGCCGCACCGTGCCGCACCTGTTCGGCATCAGCACCGGCGTCGCGATCCTGATGCTCTGTGTCGGCTTCGGCCTCGGCGAAGCATTCAAGCGCCTGCCGCTGCTCTATACGATCCTCGAAGTCGCGAGCGTCGCGTACCTGCTGTACCTCGCGTGGCGCATCGGCACGTCGGGCGAAGTGAAGGCACACGGCGGCAAGCCGCGGCCGATGACGTTCATCGAAGCCGCCGCTTTCCAGTGGATCAATCCGAAGGCATGGATGATGGTGCTGACCGCCGCAACGACGGTCCGCCTGTCCGGCGACTACGGGATGAACGCCGCGTGGATGGCCGTCGTATTCATTCTGATCGGCTTTCCGTGCATCAGCCTGTGGGCCGCGTTCGGGCTCGGCCTGCGCCGCTTCCTGTCGAATCCCCGCGCGCTGCGCCTCTTCAACGTGACGATGGCCGTGCTGCTGATCCTGTCGCTGTACCCCCTGATCGCGCACCTGCTGCCGCAGTGAGCGCTCACAGCGTGCCCGTTGAGATTCGTGCCATGCAGGCGTACCCTTTTGGTACGGGCGCGCGCAACCGCTTCGCCGGTTGCGCCGCTGCTGCCGGGAGAGTGCCGATGAAGCCACTGCTGAGGGCGGGTGAACACATCGAGGGGATGCACTGGATCGCCGAGTATCGCCCGCTCACGCACGAGATTCGTGTGTTGCGCGAAGACATCGAGATCGGCATCTATTGCGCGCCGCCGACGATGTTCGGCGAAGAGGAAGACATGGGCGCCGCGAACCTCTCCGATCATCGCAGCCGGGAGGCTGCGCTGCGCGCGTATCTGCGCAACTTCGTGAAGGAACACGACGCGGAAGAATAACCGGCGGCCCGACGGCCGCCGTATCGGCGGGCCGGCGCATCGCACCGGCCCGCACTTCGCTCAATGCCCGAGCGATTCGATCTTGCCTGCCGGCTGCGTCACGCCATGCGGCCGCGCCATCTGCTTGATCAGCAGCGCGACACACGCGAGCAAGCCCGCGACGGCGATCGTCGCGAACACGCCCGCGAACGAAAAATGCCGGCGCGTCAGCTCGGCGACGAGGAACGATCCCGCAATCCCGCCGAAGCGGCCGACGCCGAGCATCCACGCGACACCCGTGCCGCGCCCCTCGGTCGGATAGAACGCGGCGGCGAGCGCCGGCATCGACGATTGCGCGGTGTTCATCAGCACGCCGGCCACGAACACGACCAGCACGAGCAGCCCGACGTTACCGGCAGCCTGCCCGATCGCATAGACGCTGACGGCCGTCAGCGCGTAGCATACGGCGATCACGCGGTTCGCGTTGAAGCGGTCCATCAGCACGCCGCACAGCACGGCACCCACACCGCCGAGCGGGAACAGCGCGGAGATCAGCGTCGCGCTCTTCGGCGTCAGCCCGGCATCCTTCAGCAGGATCGGCATCCAGTTGATCGACGCGTAGAAGATCACGAGCCCCATGAAGTACGCAAGCCACAGCATCACCGAGCCGACGATGTACGAGCGCGACAGCACGACGCCGAGGCCCTTGCTGCCGGTCTGCGGCGCGGCTTCGGTCATCGCGAACGAACCGGCGTTCAGCGCGTCGCGCGAGATCCGCGCGAGCGTGGCGCGGACCTTGTCGACATGCTGGCCGCTCGCGACCATGAAGCGCACCGATTCCGGCATCTTCAGCAGCAACAGCACGCCGAGCAGCAGCGGCGTCACGCCGCCGAGGATCAGCACGCTGCGCCAGCCGAAATGCGGAATCATCCACGCGGCGAGGAAACCGCCGAACGCGGCGCCGAGCGGGAAGCCGCAGAACATCAGGTTGATCACGGTCGCGCGGCGCTTGTCCGGGCAGAACTCGCCCATCATCGTGACCGCGTTCGGCATCGCCGCGCCCAGCCCGACGCCGGTGATGAAACGCAGGATCGTCAGGTGCCCGATCGTATTCGAGAAAGCGGACATCAGGCATGCGACGCCGAACAGGAATACTGAGCCGAGCAGCAGCGAACGGCGGCCGAGCCGGTCGGACAGCGGGCCCGACACGAGCGCGCCGCACGCGAGGCCGAACAGCGCGGCGCTGAGTACCGGTGCGAGATCGGGCTTGGTGAGGTTCCATTCGCCGAGCAGCGACGGCGCGATGAAGCCGATCGCGGCCGTATCGAAGCCGTCGAGCAGCACGATCACGAAACACATGAGGAACACGAGCCACTGAAAGCCGCCGAACGGCTGCTCGTTGATGAAGGTCTGGACATCGACCACGGGTGCGCGATTCATCGCTAGTCTCCTGTGTCGATCCAGGTTCGCGCCTTGGCGTCTACCTGGATCCCATGCGTCGTGGTCGACCGGCGTTGGCGCGTCAGCGCTTACTCCGGTCCCCAGCAACGCTAATAATG
Organism: Burkholderia sp. LK4; assembly: GCF_001043615.1. Classification (NCBI taxonomy): domain Bacteria; kingdom Pseudomonadati; phylum Pseudomonadota; class Betaproteobacteria; order Burkholderiales; family Burkholderiaceae; genus Burkholderia; species Burkholderia sp. LK4. Next base: position 75,543 of record NZ_LDUL01000025.1, on the reverse strand, counting down.
TATGAGCAATACGGCATGGCAGCCGCGCCCTTCCTTTGTTCGTCCACCAATCATCCGGTGTGCCGTGCGCCGATGCTCTGCCGGCGCGTTCATCGATTCCGTCGTCGACGGCCCGCTTGCGACAGCGGGCCATGCGATCGGTTGCGGCCGCCCTCAGCCGGCCGCGCCTGACCGACCGTCTTACGCGGCCGCGTCCTGTTCCTTGAAGATCTTGTCCGCGAGATGGAACGCGGAATTCGCGGCCGGCACGCCGCAATAGATCGCGGTCTGCAGCAGCACTTCCTTGATCTCGTCGCGGGTCACGCCGTTGTTGCGCGCGGCGCGCAGATGGAGCGCAAGCTCCTCGCCGCGATTGAGCGCCACCATCATCGCGATCGTCAGCAGGCTGCGCGTATGGCGCGGCAGGCCGTCGCGCGTCCAGATCTCACCCCATGCATAACGCGTGATCAGGTTCTGGAATTCGTCGGTCACCTCGGTACGGTTCTCGATCGAACGATCGACGTGTGCGTCGCCGAGCACCGCGCGACGCACCGTCATCCCTGCTTCGTAACGTTCCTGGTCGTTCATCGCCGGTGCCTCACGCGGTCAGGAAATCGAGCAGCGCGCGGTTGAAGCCGTCGGTGCACTCGATGTTCGAAATATGCGCGGCGTCGAATTCGACGTGCTGCGCACCCGGAATCGCGGCGGCGAGCGCGCGGCCCTGGTCGGGCGGCGTCGACATGTCTTTCGCGCCGGTCACGACGAGCACCGGCAGCGCGATGCCTTTCACCTCTTCGCGCAGGTCGGCGGCATTCAGCGCGTCGCAGTTCGCCGCATAACCGTCCTTGTCGGTATGCACGAAGGTGTCGCGGATCGCATCGAACAGGCGCGGCTCACGCTCGACGAATGCGTCGGTGAACCAGCGCGGCAGCACGGCGTCGGCGAGCGCGGCCATCCCTTCGGCGCGTGCCTTCTGCGCGCGCGGCGCCCACACTTCCGGCGAGCCGATCTTCGCGGCGGTGTTCGACAGCACCGCGCGCACGATGCGCGACGGGTAGCGCGCGGCCAGCGCCGCGCCCGTCAGCCCGCCCATCGAGATTCCGCAGAAATGCGCGCGATCGATGCCGACGTGGTCGAGCAGGCCGATCACGTCGCCGGCGAGCTGCTCGATCGTGTACGAGCCGGCCGGTGCTTCGGAGTGGCCGTGGCCGCGCGTGTCGTAGCGCAGGATGTTGAAGTGCTGCGTGAGCGGACGGATCTGCGGTGCCCACATCTGCAGGTCGGCGCCGAGCGAATTCGAGAAGACGAGCCACGGCGCGTCGGCGCGCGCGGCACGGTCGATCCGGTAATGCAGTTTCACGCCGTTGACAGTGGCGAAAGGCATCTCAAGGTTCTCCTGGTTATTTCGCGCCCGCGTGCAGCGCGAGCACGGCGTCGACATAGGCCTGCGCCTCGCCGACGTAATGTGCGGGATCGAGCAGCCGCGCGAGCGCGTCGCGCGACAGGTGCGCCGACACGGTCGCATCGGCGGCGAGCACATCGAACAGCGTCGAGCCCGTGCGCACGGCTTCCTTCGACGCATGCTCGACGACGTGATGCGCGTCGAGCCGGCCGATCTTGTCGCCGAGCGCGAGCATCACCGCTTCGCCGAGAATCAACCCGCGCGTCAGTTCGAGATTCGCGGCAAGGCGTTCGGTGTTCACGTCGAGGCCCGCGACGATCTGGGCGATCTGCGCAAGCGCGCCGCCGGTCAGGCGCGCGAGATCGGGCAGCGCGTCCCATTCGGCCTGCCAGCCGCCGAGCGCACGTTCATGTTCCTGGACCATGCCCGCGAACACCGTCGCGACGAGGTTCGGTGCGCGCACCGCGGCGGTGAGCACCGCCGCGCAACCGACCGGGTTGCGCTTGTGCGGCATCGTCGACGAGCCGCCCTTGCCGGCGGCGGCCGGTTCGCCAAGCTCGCCGACTTCGGTCTGCATCTGCAGCGACACGTCGCGCGCGATCTTGCCGAGCGTACCCGTCAGCATCCCGAAGCAGGACGCGGCTTCCGCGATGCGGTCGCGCTGCGTGTGCCACGGCACGGCCGGTGCGGCGAGCTTCAGGTCCGCCGCCAGCGCGGCCGTGACGCCGGCCGCGTGCTCGCGCAGGCTCGCGAGCGTGCCGGCCGCGCCGCCGAACTGCAGCACGAGCGCGCGTTCGCGCAATTCGGCGAAACGCGCGCGATGGCGCAGCAGCGCGTCGAGCCATTGCGCGAATTTCAGGCCGAGCGTGATCGGCAGCGCCTGCTGCAGCCACGTGCGGCCGATCATCGGCGTCGCGCGATGCGTGCGCGCGAGCGCCGCGAGCGACGCACACGTTTCGTCGAGCATCGGCTCGAGCACGTCGAGCGTGTCGCGCAGCTGCAGCACGGTGGCGGTATCGATGATGTCCTGGCTCGTCGCGCCCCAGTGCACGAACTTCGCGGCCTCGGGGTCGTCGGCCTTCACTTGCGCGGTGAGCTGCTTGACGAGCGGAATCGCGAGATTGCCGCCGAGCGCCGCGCCGTGCGCGAGCGCGTCGGCGTCGAGCCGGCTTGCGTCGCACGCGCGTTCGATCGGCGCGACCGCGGCGGCGGGAATCACCTGCTGCGCGGCGAGCGCACGCGCGAGCGCGGCCTCGACGTCGAGCATCCGCTGGATCGTCGCGCGGGGCGACCAGATCCGGTTGAGCGGCTCGGTGCCGCAGATGAGGGAGGTCAGGCGGGCGCTGTCTTCGAGCATGGCATCAGATTGGGGAAACGGCGTGCGCCTATTGTCCACCCAAGCGCGCCGGCATGCGCGCAAACGCACGCGCCGGCACGTCGGTGGTTCAGGCAGCCGCCTTTTGCGTCGCGTCGATCAGCGGCACGCCGGTCAGCTTCTGCAGTTCGTCGAACGACAGGTCGGTGAAGATCTCGCTCACGGCCAGCCCGTCGGCCGTCACGTCGAGCACGGCGAGATCCGTATAGATACGGCTCACGCATTGCACGCCGGTGACCGGATACGAGCACTGCGCGACGATCTTGCTTTCGCCCTGCTTCGTCAGGTGCTCCATCATCACGAACACCTGCTTCGCGCCGATCGCGAGGTCCATCGCGCCGCCGACCGCCGGAATCGCATCGGGTGCGCCCGTATGCCAGTTCGCGAGGTCGCCGTTCGCCGATACCTGGAACGCGCCGAGCACGCAGTAATCGAGGTGGCCGCCGCGCATCATCGCGAACGAATCCGAATGGTGGAAATATGCGCCGCCGGTGAGCAGCGTCACGTGCTGCTTGCCGGCGTTGATCAGTTCGTCGTCTTCCTCGCCGGGCGCGGGCGCGGGGCCCATGCCGAGCAGGCCGTTCTCGCTGTGCAGGAAGATCTCCTTGCTCGGGTCGAGGTGGTTCGCCACCAGCGTCGGCACGCCGATGCCGAGGTTCACGTACGCGCCTTCGGGGATGTCCTGGGCGACGCGCTTGGCCATTTCATCGCGGGTCAGTCGTTTCATCTGAATATCTCCCTCAAGCGGCTTGCGATGCGGCATGTTCGGCAGCCAGCTCGGCCGCATGCGCGGCCTGCGGCACCTCGACGACGCGCTGGACGAAAATGCCCGGCGTCACGATGTGTTCCGGGTTCAGCGCGCCGAGCGGCACGACTTCCGACACCTGCACGATCGCGACCTTCGCGGCGCTGGCCATGATCGGCCCGAAGTTGCGCGCGGTCTTGCGATACACGAGATTGCCCCAGCGATCGCCCTTGTACGCCTTCACGAGCGCGAAATCGGCGTGGATCGGCGTCTCGAACACATACGGCTTGCCGTCGATCACGCGCGTTTCCTTGCCTTCCGCGAGCTTGGTGCCGTAACCCGTCGGCGTGAAGAAGCCGCCGATGCCGGCGCCCGCCGCGCGGATACGCTCCGCGAGGTTGCCCTGCGGCACGAGTTCCAGCTCGATCTCGCCGGCGCGGTACAGCCCGTCGAACACCTGCGAGTCGCTCTGGCGCGGGAACGAGCAGATGATCTTGCGCACCTGCTTCGCCTTCAGCAGCGCCGCGAGGCCCGTCTCGCCGTTGCCCGCGTTGTTGTTGACGATCGTCAGGTCGCGCGCGCCCTGTTCGATCAGCGCGTCGATCAGCTCGGACGGCATGCCGGCCGTGCCGAAGCCGCCGATCATGATTGTCGCGCCGTCGTGGATGTCGGCCACCGCCGACTGAAGCGATTCGAAAATCTTGTTGACCATGTCTCTTCCTGATACGAACCCGCGGCTCGATGCGCGGCCTGTCGAGGGGACACGCGCGTGCCGCGTGTCGCGCCGGGGCCGATCTCGATCCCGGTATTTGTTCGCTAATCGAACCTAGATTCGATTAGCGAACGATGGGCCGATCATAGAGTCGCGCACAGCGCGTTGTCAAGGCGGGTTCCCTCGGGGGCCGTCGCGTCGTCGAACGGCAGCCCGACGTAGTTTTCGGCGAGCGACTGCGCGGCGGCCCGCGAGCGCGTCACGTATTTCAGCTCGGCAAACTTCAGGCGATTGACGAACGGCGAATCCTCCGGCGACGAGTGCAGCATGTTCGTCATGAAGTACGAGAAGTGCTCGGCCCGCCATACGCGTTCGAGGCAGGTCGCCGAATACGTGTCGAGCAGCGTCGCGTCGCCGTTGCGGTAGCGCGCGCCGAGCGCGCGGGACAGCGCGCGGACGTCGGCCACCGCGAGGTTCATCCCCTTCGCGCCGGTCGGCGGCACGATGTGCGCGGCGTCGCCGGCGAGGAAGAGGCGCCCGTGCTGCATCGTCTCCGACACGAAGCTGCGCATCGGCGTCACGCTTTTCTGCGTGATCCGGCCCTCGGTCGGCGTCCAGCCCGTGTCGTTCGAGAAGCGCGTGTGCAGTTCGTCCCAGATCCGCGCATCGGACCATTCGGTGAGGTCCTCGTCGGGCTTGCACTGCAGGTACAGCCGCGTGACCGTCGGCGAGCGCATCGAGAAGAGGGCGAAACCGTTGTCGTGATGCGCGTAGACGAGCTCGTCGAGCGACGGCGCCGCGTCGGCGAGGATGCCGAGCCACGCGAACGGATACACGCGCTCGAACGTGTTCAGCCGCTCGGCCGGGATCGTCTGGCGCGCGATGCCGTGGAAGCCGTCGCAGCCGGCGATGTAGTCGCAGTCGATGCGGTCTTCGCGGCCGTCCGCATGCTTGAACGTGACGAACGGGTGTTCGCCTTCGACGTCGTGCAGCGCGACGTCGCTGACTTCGAAATGCATCTGGTGGCCATGCTCGACGCCCGCCGCGATCAGGTCGCGCACGACTTCATGCTGGCTGTAGACGGTGATCGCGCGCCCGCCGGTCAATTCGGACAGGTCGATGCGATGGCGCTGCCCGGAGAACAGCAGCTCGATGCCGTGATGCTCGAGCCCTTCGCGGCGCATCCGCTCGCCGAGGCCGGCGTCGTTCAGCGTATCGACCGTGCCCTGCTCCAGCACGCCGGCGCGGATGCGGTTCTCGCAGTATTCGCGCGAACGCGCTTCGACGAGGATGGAATCGACGCCTTGCAGGCGCAGCAGATGGGAAAGCAAAAGGCCGGACGGGCCGGCGCCGATGATGGCGACCTGGGTGCGCATTGTTCGTCTCCTGAACATTAATTCGAATCGTCGAACACATTTGAGCGCTTTCCCGACTATGCGGCAACGCGATTCAGGAGATATGTTGTATACGTTTTCAAGATACTGGCCTGGCGATGGAAACGCTCGATCTGAACCTCATTCCCTACCTCGTCGCGCTCGACGACACGCGCAACGTGAGCCGTGCCGGCGACCTGCTCGGCGTAAGCCAGCCGCGCGTGAGCACGGCGCTCGGCCGGCTGCGCGAGTACTTCGGCGATCCGCTGTTCGTGCGCACGTCGCGCGGGATGGAACCGACGCCGCGCGCGCTCGCGCTGCTGCCGGCCGCCCGCGACGCGCTCGCGCAGATCGAGCGCGGCCTCGTCGCGCCGCACGACTTCGACCCGGCCGCGAGCACGCATACGTTCTCGATCGCGCTGTCGGACGTGGGCGAGATCGTGTTCCTGCCGAAGCTGCTGCAGGCGTTCGCGACGCTGGCGCCGCACGCGAACCTGCGGTCGGTCTCGCTCGCGCACGACGAAGTCGGTCGCGGCCTCGAAGCCGGGTCGATCGATCTCGCCGTCGGCTACTTCCCCGATCTCGACGGCAACAACTTCTTCCAGCAGCGGTTGTTCACGCACCGGTTCGTCTGCCTGATGCGGCGCGGCCACCCGTTCGAACAGGCGCCGCCGTTCACGGTCGAACAGTTCCTCACCTGCGGGCATGCGGTGGTGCGCGCCGAAGGGCGCAGCCAGGAGGTCCTCGAGAAATATCTCGCGAAGCAGCGCATGCAGCGCCGCGCGGTGCTCGAGACGCCGCATTTCATGAGCCTGCCGTTCATCCTGAGCCGCACCGACCTGATCGCGACGGTGCCGCATGCGATCGGCTACGCGTATGCAGCCGAGCACGCGTTCATCGTGCCCGTCGAGCCGCCGCTCGCCCTGCCGCGCTTCGACCTGAAGCAGCACTGGCATCGCAAGTACCACAACGATCCCCGCACCGCGTGGCTGCGCGGCGTGGTCGCGTCGCTGTTCAACGACGAGCAGGACGAGTGGCCGAAGTGAGCGCCGGGCCTCGCACGCGACCTGCGAAAGCATGAAACAATGCCCGGATTCCGCGCCGCCCCGGCGGCGGCATTCGATGGAGCAGATAGATGGCTAAAAAGAAGTCCGCGCGGCCCGAACCGGCCGCATCCCGTCCGAGCCGCGAAGAAGCGGAGGACGCCGTTCGCGTGCTGTTGCGCTGGGCCGGCGACGATCCCGCACGCGAAGGCCTGATCGACACGCCCGCGCGCGTCGTACGCGCCTACGAGCAGTTCTTCGCCGGTTACGCGCTGGAGCCGCGCGACATCCTCGCGCGCACGTTCAGCGAAGTCGACGGCTACGACGAAATGATCGTGCTGAAGGACATCCGCTTCGAGAGCTACTGCGAGCACCACATGGTGCCGATCATCGGCCGCGCGCACGTCGCGTATCTGCCGAACCATCGCGTGGTCGGCATCTCGAAACTCGCGCGCCTCGTCGACGCGTTCGCGAAGCGCCTGCAGATCCAGGAAAAGATGACCGTGCAGATCGCCGACACGCTGTTCGACGTGCTGCAGCCGAAGGGCGTCGGCGTGATCCTCGAAGCCGCGCACCAGTGCATCTCGACGCGCGGCGTGCACAAGCCGGGCGTCGAGATGGTGACGTCGCGCATGCTCGGAACGTTCCGCACCGATCCGTCGACGCGGCGCGAATTCCTGTCGATCGTCGCGAATCCTTCTTCAGTCAACCTGACGAATACGTAATGGAGTCGACGAAGCAAACGGCGCACGCGCCCGTCGTGCTCGTGACCGGCGCCGCGCGCCGGGCCGGGCGCGCGTTCGCCGAGTATTTCGCCGCGCACGGCTATCGCACCGCGGTGCACTACGACCGTTCGGCCGATGCGGCGCAGGCCGCGGCCCGCGCGATCGCCGAACGCGGGCACGATTCGGTTGCGTTGCAGGCCGACCTGTCGGATGCCGAACAGATCACCGCGCTGATCGACCAGGTGTATGCGCGCTTCGGGCGCCTCGACGTGCTCGTCAACAACGCGTCGGTATTCTGGCAGGATCATTTCCCGAGCTTCGACCTCGCGGCGTTCGACCAGGCGTGGGCCGTCAACTGCCGCGCGCCGATCCTGCTCACGCGCGCGTTCTACGAACGGGCCCGCGCGGCCGGCACGCAGGGTGTCGTCGTGAACGTGGTCGACCAGAAGATCAAGGAAAACTTTCACCGCGACCATTTCAGCTATACGGTCGCGAAGGCCGCGCTCGGCAACCTCACGCAGATGCTCGCGCTGTCGTCCGCGCCGGTGCTGCGCGTGAACGCGGTGTTCCCGGGGCTGATGCTGCCGAGCGACGACCAGACGCCGGCCGACTTCGAACACGCGAGCCGCGCATCGACGCCGCTCGCGCGCATCGCGGGCCCCGACGACGTCGCGAGCGCGATCCTGATGCTGACGGGCAACGCGTACAACGGCGTGGATTTCGTCGTCGATGCGGGGCAGAACCTGATCCGCGTCGACCAGGACGTGCTGTACAAGCACCGCGCGCCCGACAGCAAGCACTGACCGACGCGCGCGGCGGCGGGCGGCCGGCGCCCGCGCGCCGCGTTACGGCTTCTCGGTGCTCCCGCCTTCGCGAACCTTGCCCTGCGCGACGCTCGTGCCGGGCGGCACGCTGTGCGTGAGCCACACATTGCCGCCGATCACCGAACCGCGCCCGATCGTCACGCGGCCGAGAATCGTCGCGCCCGCGTAGATCACCACGTCGTCCTCGACGATCGGGTGCCGCGCATTGCCCTTGACCAGCGCACCGTCGCCATCGGCCGGGAAGCTCTTCGCGCCGAGCGTGACGGCCTGGTACACGCGCACGCGCTCGCCGATGATCGCCGTCTCGCCGATCACGACACCCGTGCCGTGGTCGATGAAGAAGCTCGGGCCGATCTGCGCACCCGGGTGGATGTCGATGCCGGTGGCCGAGTGGGCGATTTCATTGATGAAGCGCGCAAGCAGCGGTACGCCAAGCTGGTGCAGCGCGTGCGCGAGCCGGTGGTGCATCATCGCCAGCACGCCGGGGTAGCACAGCAGGATCTCGGTGATGTGCTGCGCGGCCGGATCGCCCGCATAGGCGGCCTGGATATCGCTGACGAGCAGCGCGCGGACCGCCGGCAACTGCCGGCCGAATTCGCGCGCGATCTCGAACGCGCGTTCGTCGAGCTCGGCGAACGGCGTGTCGGCATGTTCGGGCAGGAACGGCAGCGCGCGGCGAATCTGTTCGGACAGGATGCGCAGCGTGCTTTCGAGCGTGTGGCCGACGTAGAAATCGACGCTTTCGTCGGTCAGGTCCGGTGCGCCGTAGTGCGTCGGAAACATCGACGCGCGCAGGCCGGTCACAATCTTGCAGATCGCATCGCGTGACGGCAGTTCGCGGATGCCGCGCGGATGGCGCGTGCGATGGAGTTCCTCGCGCGACTCACGCAAGCCGGCGACGATTTCTTCCAGGCCCCACTGACGGGCGGGTGATGTCGACATATATCAATGCAGGCGGCCGCGCTCGGTCGCACGGCCGCTAATAAAGTGACGGGTTCCGCAAGATTACCGCGTTTTGTGCCCGCCAGCGGCACGCCGGGGATCGGCCGGACGGCCGAGGGCACCGAATCGCGGCAGCGTCAGATCGTGATGCTGCTGGCGTCGATCCATCGCACGGCCCAGTCGCGCGCGTGCGCGATCGCGTCGCCTTCGTCGTTGAACTGGAGCTCGATCGGGAAAAAGCGGTTCGCAACGAGCTCCCCGTCGCTCGATCGGGAGATCACGACGTAGGGCTTGAATGAACCGTCGCTGGCACGCGCGGGCGCGCAGTTCAACAGATAACCGCGGTGCGTGAAGGCAGTAGTCGCTTGCATGAATCCGCCACCTCTAGTCCCTTGCTTTGTTGTTCACTGCCCGTCTTTAAGGGTGCTGCGGCGCCCCGGCGCGGGCAGAGGCGGCGCGACTCAATCCCCTGTCGCCGCTTCGCAGGAAAAGAATCATACTCTGTAGAAAACGCGTCTTCTAGCTGAAATAAATCACGACAAATCAGTGCGCGTCGCGCGACCGCGGCGATCGCTCGCGCGCCTTTTCCCGTCATGCCCGGAACGGGATTTGCTTCGATCCGGAACGCTTCGCCGCGAGGAGAGCCGCGATGGAATCATCCGGTCAAACCGAGCGCTCGCGCCCACGCAGCATCGAGCTCGACAACGACGACACGCACGACAGCACGGTCGACACCGACGGCAAGAACCGCGAGGCGTCGCGTCTCGCCGGCGGCGGGCCGATCTCGCCCGACCAGATCACGCGCAGCAACGCGTCGCTCGTCAATGCGATGCCGGAAGCCGGCGACGGCTTCGCCGGGTTCGACAGCCGCCCCGGCGGCAACCATCCGGCGTTCGCGCTGCGTGCCGGATACATGGTGATCGAGAAAGGCTTCGACGCGCCGCCGGCGATGAGCGATGCGCCGTTCGGCCCCGTCCACCGGATGTACGGCAGCACGTACTGGCCCGGCCACCAGCGGCGGCCGGAGCGCGTATTCGAGCTGACCGCCGTCCCGAGATAGCCGGCGCGGCGTTTGAATCGATCGTTCGTTTGCCAACCGGTATCGGCCGACAGCCGATGGCCGAGGATCGGCGCACGCGACAGTGCGCCGACCGTGTGCCGTCAACCGCGCGATGCAGGAACGAACGATTCCGCGCGACGGCGCCGGCGGTCTCATGCACGCCGTGAATCGCACCGATGCAGGTGCGTTGATCGAGGTCATGTCGAAACGGCGCGATTGCGATTGAATGGCGAGGCGGGCGACGCATCCGCGTGACCGTCGCGCGGTGTCGCCTCGATCGGCGCGCGTGGCGATGCACATGCATGCGCATGTGCCGCGCGCGACAACGCTGCCTGCGCATGCATTTCCACCGACGATGCGGACGACGGCGGGGGCCACGCCGCACGACACGCCTCGCACGTCACTGCATGCACCCTGTGCATGGCGTGCGCCGCGCAATCGGAGGCGGCACCGCCGCGCGGCACGACCGGCACCTCGCTGCAAAGTCCCGGCCATTGGTTTACCCTGCCTCGCAGCATCGCGCGTCACCCAGCCCGATCGGCCATTCGGCCGACTTCGTTTCAACCCGCCACTCGGAGACACTATGTACAAGCGTATTCTGGTTGCCGTCGACGGCAGCGACACGTCCCGCCATGCGTTCGATGCGGCGCTGGCGCTCGCGAAATCGCACGGCGCCGAGCTGCAACCGTTCTACGTCGTCGAGAACGCCGCGATCTACTACAACGTGCCCGGCTACGATCCGTCCGTGCTGCGCGACCAGCTCGTCGCGCAGGGCGACGCGCTCGCGAAGGATTTCACGGCGCTGATGCAGGCAGCGGGCGTGAAGGGCGAGACGCGGCGGAGCGAAGCGACGTCGCTCAACGACGTATCGTCGCTGATTCTGGACGGCGCGAAAGCGTTCGGCGCCGATCTGCTGGTGCTCGGCACGCACGGCCGCCGCGGGTTCCGCCGTCTCGTGCTCGGCAGCATCGCCGAGCAATGCGTGCGCCACGCGACGCTGCCCGTGCTGCTGATCCCGGCGGCCGCCAACGCCGACGAGCCGGCCGCGTGAACGGCGTTCGGCATACGCGGCCGGTCGCGACGTTTTGTCACCCGACAGCGGCAAGTTGCGGTGGGACAATGATTCCGTCGATTCAATGCCGGAGTAAACGATCATGCTGACGCCCGTCGCCACACGTCCCGCCGCCACGCCTCATGCCGGTAGCTGGGCGCCTCGCCAGGCCGCCCACTGCTCGACGTGCGCGATGCGGCACCTGTGCATGCCGCAGGGGCTGGCGCCCGAAGCGCTCAGCCGCCTCGAATCGGTCATCTGCGCGGCGCGCCCCGTCAAGCGCGGCGAAGCGCTGTTCCGCGAAGGCGACGCATTCGACAACCTGTACGCGGTCCGCTCGGGTTCGCTGAAAACCGTCGCGACGCGCCACGACGGCCGCGAGCAGGTCACCGGCCTGCATCTCGCCGGCGAAGCGCTCGGCCTCGACGGCATCTGCGACGACACGCATCCGCGCACCGCGGTCGCGCTGGAAGACAGCTCCGTCTGCGTGATTCCGTACAGCGCGCTCAAGGCATTGTGCTCGGAAGCCGGTTCGATGCAGTTGCGCATGCACAAGCTGATGAGCGAACAGATCGTGCGCGAAACGTCGCAAACGATGCTGCTCGGTTCGCTGAATGCCGAAGAGCGCGTCGCCGCGTTCCTGCTCGACGTATCGTCGCGTTACCTGAAGCGCGGCTACTCGCCGTCGGAATTCAACCTGCGGATGACGCGCGAAGACATCGGCAGCTACCTCGGCATGACGCTCGAAACAGTCAGCCGCACGTTGTCGAAATTCCAGAAGCGCGGCCTGATCGAAATGCAGGGCCGCCACGTGCAGATCATCGATTTCGACGGCCTGCACCACGTCTGACGTGATGCCGCACGGCGCACATCTCGCGCGCCGCGCTACCTGCGTCACGCGACCGGTCAATCGAGGAACAGCGCGGCGCGCGCCTTCAGCGCCGCGCTGAAATCGTCGAGCCAGCCGATCGACAAACGCCAGCTCTGCCAGTAAAGGTCGATATCGATCGTTCGCCCGCGCGACATGTCGACCAGTTCACCCGCCGCCAGCTGGCGATCGACCATCCGGTCCGGACACATCCCCCATCCCAATCCCGTCTCGCATGCGCGCAGATAGCCCGCGACGTGCGGTATCCAGTGCTGCGGCGGATCGAGATCCGCGCGCGTCACGCGCCGGATGAAACGCGCCTGCAACCCGTCCTTCGGATTGAACATCACACACGGCGCACGACGCAGCGCATCGCGCGTAATGCCCGCGCCGAAGTAGCGTTCGTAAAACGCCGGCGAGCATACCGCGCGATAGCGGATCCGCCCGAGCCGCTCCGACCGGCATCCCTGGATCGGCTCGGCCTGCGCGGTCACGGCGCCCTGCACGCTGCCGTCGCGGATACGCGACGCCGTGTAATCCTGATCGTCGATCACGAGATCGAGCAACGTTTCGCGCTCCGTGCAGAACGGCCCGACCGCGTCGATGAACCACGTCGCGACGCTGTCGTCGTTGACGGCCACACGCAACGTCGGCCATGCGCTCGCGATCTGGCCCGGGAGTGCCGGCATCCGCCCGCCCAGCTCGGCCTCGAGCAGCTGCACGCGCTCGGTGTGACGGCACAGCAGCGCACCCGACGTCGTCGCGACGCACGGTTGCCCGCGCTTGACGAGCACGCTGCCGACCCGCTCCTCCAGCAATTTCACGCGCTGCGACACGGCCGACGGCGTGACATTCAGCTCCTTGGCCGCACGCTCGAACGAACCGTGCCGGATCACCGCCGCGAGGGCATCGAGCAACGCGTAGTCGAGCATTAGATTTCCTTAATCTGCATTAGGTGATTTAGCTTCTCTTATTTTCATGCTGACCGCAGACTAGCGCTACCCGATTCATCCGTCTACTGCTTCTCCTGCTGTCATCCATCATGAACTGGCTCGCTTTTTCCCACGGCGCCGCGCTCTGCGGGTCGCTCATCGTCACCATCGGCGCGCAGAACGCATTCGTGCTGCGGCAGGGCATCATGCGCTCGCATGTCGGCAAGATCGTGCTGCTGTGCGCACTGTCCGACATGATCCTGATCGGCGCAGGCGTCGGCGGCGCATCGGCGCTCGTCGAACGCTATCCGACCTTCGTCCATGCGGTGCTGTACGTGGGCCTCGCCTATCTCGCGTGGTTCGGCATCAACGCGCTGCGCCGCGCGTTCAAGCCGGGCCACGAAACGCTCGACGTGCGCGGCGATGCGGTCGCCCCGCCGCCGCAGAGCGGGCTCGCGATCGTGCTGATGACGCTCGCGTTCACGTGGCTCAACCCGCACGTGTATCTCGACACGTTCCTGCTGATCGGCACGGCCGGCGCGCGTGAACCGGAAGGCGCGCGGCTCGCGTTCGCGATCGGCGCGATGTCGGTCAGCGTCGTGTGGTTCCTCGGGCTCGGCTATGGGGCACGATTGCTCGCGCCGTGGTTCCGCAAGGCAGTCGCGTGGCGCGTGCTGGACGGCGCGATCGGCAGCATGGTGCTGTTTCTCGCGGCCGTGCAGTTGCGGTAGGGAGGGGAGCGTCGCGGCAGATGCGGTCTGCCGCGACGTGAGGTCAGCCGGTCGCGACCGGCGTCAGGCCGTCGATGTCGTGTCGGGCAGCGTGCCGCCGACGGGCTGGTTGCTGGCCAGTTGGGGTTCGTCGGCGGCCATCGGATCCTGCTGCCTGGCCGGATCGGCCTTGGCGATTTGCGTGGCGGCCTGCTCGGCCTTGTCGCCCTCGTAGCGCCAGTACAGGAACTTCTTGCCGCGCTTGCCCATGAAGTACTGGCGGTTGACCGTCCAGCGGCTCAATTCCGCAGGGCCGACGTAGCCGTCTTCCATCTGCTTCTTGAAACCTGCAATCGAATCGTGCACATAGTGGTCGAAGAACTTGTCGAACGTCGCGCGCGTCGCCGGATCGAGACTACCCAGCCAGTTGCCGGCAACCCGGACGGCCGCGTCGATGGCCTTTTCCTGTTCCGAAACAGAGACAGTCAGGTATCCGCCGTTTGCATGACGCAAGCGATCCGTATCTTCATTCCACTCGCGATCGGTAATGACCATATGATCGTCCACGCCACCGGGTGGCTTCAGACGGCCGTCCTTCAGGCGGCGGCTTCTGCTGGCGCGCCACTGATAATAGCGGTTCATGTGCCAAATGACCTGCGTCTCGAGCCTGTCGCTATTCGGCGCCACGCCCGCACTTTTGCTGCCCCCCTGACCCATGTAGACATTCCATGCGGCCTCCAGCTCCCTGGAAATCTCGAACTGTTGCCCGGCGTCCGCAAGCAGTTCCTTTGGTGAACGAAACGGAACGCCGGCCTTCCATGCTTCGATATAGAGATTGTTCAGCGCAACGTTGGCCAGCTCGTTGGTTCGACCTTCCTGGTAGTTGTGCTCGTAACCACCGCCCACGTCCGAGTGCATGCCAGGGTAGTACACCTCGCGGCAGTTCGCGGGAATCTTCTGGTCTTCCCGCACCGAGTCACCGGGGAATTTTTCCCGCACCTCCTGCGACGCCACATAGTGAACGCATTGCCGCACGTAGCCCGGAATGCGAATATCGTTCGCCCATTCCGCGTGACCGCCTTTGTCGATGGAGTACAGGTAACCGCCGGCGAGCGGTCCGAAAAAAATGGTCGCGATGGCCGGTCCCGCAGCCTCGACGCGGCTGCCGCCGAAGCCCGTTGACGAAACCGTATCAAGAATTCCAAGGAAATAAACGACCACTTCGGGGCGATGCCCCTTCATGTTCTTCTTGTTCCACCAAAGCCTCCCGCCGATATTCTCGGCGAGTTGCTCGGTCAGCATGCGAACGAAGGCACGCGCTTCCGTCGCGCCCCGCGAGAAACCGAATACGGCCAGGTTGATCTGGCTCACAGCGGGCATGTGACCGGTGACATGCCGGTCGAGTTCGTTGAGCATCCATCGGATGCGCAACTCGCCCTTTCTCGCGGCAGCCATACCGAGTGCATTGTCGAGACCCTTTCCGGTATCTCCTACTTTGTCGCACGGCGTGCCGACACCTTCGACATAGCGTGCAACAGTCCGGGGGAACGCGTTGTCTTCAGCATGCGCAAACCGCCAGAGCTTCGCGATATTGCTGTACTTGGTCAGCTTGACATCCTTCAAACCACGGCCGTCCAGGTCGAAGTTGTTGCCCGTTCCGTCGAAGAATGCCGTGAACCACACGGGCTTCGGGCACTCCTTGCATTGCTCGATCAGCAGCGGATCAAGAATTTCTCGCTGGGCACTGCGGATGGCGTCCTCGGCGGGGGTGAGATCCGAGATGCGTCTGACAATGGGGGGATTGCTCATGGCAGTTTCGCTCCTGTTTCGGCAATGCGCCCGGCGTCAGTTCCATTGGGCCGGCTTCTTGCGGCCATAGAACGGATTGGGAATTTCCTTCAGGCAGGCACGACCGGTCAGCTTGCGCTGCTCGTCGCGCATTGAAAGCGCCACCTTCGGGACTGGGCCATCGACGTGGAAGTCCATATCGCCTTCCACACGGCCATCGGGGAAGAAGTGCAACACGATACCGCCGCTCTTGCCCTTCACGGGCGGGCGCGTGATCGTGATCTCGCCTTCACACCATGCCATCCCGGGTCGGGTTTCTCGATGCGTGTACTCGTCGTAATCGGGGGACGAGGCTTCCAATGCGCGCTTGTCGACCACGCGCTCCCACCACACTTTGAACTTGCGAGGCGTGGTCCATCGCAAATCCCATGCGAGGCTCGGTCTTTGCCCGCCGCCGCCTGTCCAGTGTGTCGCGCTCCGCGGCGTGGCGCTCTTCCCATCGGCGCTCGCCGCATCGTCGAGGCTGTTCTTGTCCGGCGGCAGGAGGTAAACGCCGTAGATATCGTAATCCGTATAGTTGAACGACCCCGCCGTTATGACGTCGTAATTCGGGTCATTCCACTTGCTCGCGTCGCCGGGGGCCAGGCTTTCCTTTTCGGCATCGCCCGAGGTCTTGCTGCATGCGGCCGTGGAAAAAACCATCACAGACAGCAAGGTGATCCAGCAGCGGTTCATATTGAACTTCCTTCTCTTCCAGTCGATTTCATTCGGGTCGCGTCGCGCACGCGCCATCACGCGGCCGCTTCCTGCATGCGCCGCCAGTCTTCCGCCGGCACCAGCGCCAGCGCCTCCGGAAATGCCTGCCCCTGCGCCACCGCGTCGAACACGGCGGCCATCGCCGGATCCTCGTCGAAGCGCGCGCCGTACCGCAATGCCAGTTCGCAATAGATCAGCAACGACGCCGCGCTGTCGGCGCCGTGCGCGCGGCAGCGTGCCAGTTGATCGCGCACGAAGCCGTAGTGCTGTGCGGGCGGCAGCGACGCGAGCAGCGCGGGCTTTTCGGTACGCAGCCGCTCGAGCATCGTGTACGGATAGCAGGCGGCGAGCAGATCGTCTTCCTGAGCCTGGGTCAACTGCAGCGGAAATTCGGCGGCCTGCCTGACGTTGGCGGGCGCGGCGATGTCCGCCGTCCGGAGCTGCAGCGAGGTATCGCGGTGAATCCAGTGCCGCACGCCCTGCGCCAGATACGCGCGATGCGCGGCGGGCAGCATGTCGAGCCAGAACGGCAGCACGCGCGGATCGAAGAAGCGCATCAGCATCACGCTCTCCATCTGCTCGAGCTGGACGTCCACCATCGGCGCCAGATGCGCGGCCAGTCGCTCGAGCGACAGCGGCGACACGAGCACGCTCGCCGCCGGCCACGGAATGCTGCGCGGCTCGATCGCGTCCGCGGCATCGGCACCGTCGGCGCCGGGCTGCCATTCGAACAGCAGCGGCCCGACGATTCTCGCCTCGTCGTCGGCGGCGTCGTCGAGCAGCGAGGCCGCGACGAACGCGGGCCACGACGCCTTGTCATCGTCCGGCAAGGTATCGAGCAATGCGCCGTCGATCAGGACGTAAGCGCGCAGCCCGTCCTGCGACGACAGCGCCGCCTGCAGCGCGTCGGCCGCCTGCGCGGCAATCAGGTCATTCGTCATGCGCTGCCCTGCCTCATGCCTTGGCCGCGAACGGCGACGCCATCGATGCCGCGTTGACCATGCACGGCGCGCACGCCGTGCCCGGGAACGCGCGCGCGGGCACCGGCAGGCTGTCCGGCCCCGTGAACGTGTGCGACGCGGCATGTGCGGTGAATTCGCCCTTGGTCCCGTGCACGATGCCGCTACCGTTCCAGCGCGTATAGCTGGTTCCGCCGTTGATCAGGACTTCTTCCTTCGCGGTGATGGTGATGCGGTTCGCATCGACCTTCACGTCCAGCTTGGCCAGCACGTTGATGCTGTCCTTCAGCGCCTGGATGTCGATGTCGGCGGCGGCGGCCACGAGCCGAATGCCCTTCTCGAACGCGGCGACGCGCACGGCCTCCTGCGCGCTGACCAGCATGCTCTTGCCCGCGCCGATGCTCGTATGGGCGCCGCTCGTCAACGCGACGTGCTGGTCGCTCGCGACATGGGTCGACCCCGTCGTCGTGGCCAGGATCCCGGCCGGGCTGGCGAGCGCGAGAAACGGCTGCGCGAACTCCGGAAACTCGCCTTGCTGAGGATTGCCGCCGGTGCCTCTCAGGCCGTCGTTCTGCGTGCGGAGCGCCTGATGGACGGCATCCTGGTCGCCGGACTCCTGCGCCTTCACGTCGTGCGCGGAACCCGACAACGATTCGTGCAGGTCATGCGCCTTGTCGAGGCGTGCAACGGTCTCGCCGATATCGGTCGCGTGCGCACGCGCGTCGTAGCGCGCCTCGCTGGTGACGAGCAGACCCTTGGCCGCCCGCACCGCGCCGTGCGCGTCGGTCCGCAACTCGAAACCGCGGGCGCGCTGGTCGGTGCGCCCCTGTGTCGCGTCGATGCGGACGTTGTGCCCGAGCGTCAGTTCGCTCGCGTCGGTATCGCTGCGCAGCTTCAGCTGGAGCTGCTGCGGCGTGTCGTCGAGCAGAACGTGATTCGAGCGTCCGCCCGCCGCGTTGCCGCTGTCGCCCGACAGTTCGCGGCTGCGCAGGCCGGTCAGCACGTGCTGGTCGGGTAGCGCCCACGGCGGCATCCGTTCCGCGTTGTACGTGGTGCCCGACACGACGGGCCGGTCGGGATTGCCGTCGAGGCACATCACGAGCACCTCGCTGCCCACGCGCGGATGCGCGATCATGCCCTTCTCGCCGCCCGCCCAGCCGGCGGCCACGCGAATCCGCGCGCTGACCTGCGCCGCACGGTCCCAGTGATAGACGATGCAGACGCGACCGTATTCGTCGACGTCGACGCTGCCGGCCCCCTTCGCGCCGGCGACGGTCGCGGTTTGCGGCGCCAGCACACGCACGGGCTCGCTGTTGAAGCCACGACCCGGGCGCCAGGGCGTATGCCGACGGCCCGCGACGAAGCGGTTGCGATACTCGGGCTTGCCGTCCGCCTGAAGGTAGTTGTTCGCTGCTTCGTGACGGGCTTCGAGAATCAGGTACTCGTGATCCTGCGGGCTGCCCGACGCCGCGCTGAAGTGATCGGCCAGCTGGAACCAGCGTCCGGGCAGGATGCCGTGATGGTTGCCGGCCGCGTCGAAACGCGTCGCGGCCGCCTCGATCTCCTCCATCCTCACGCGTGCGAGCGCATCGCCGGCGCGCGTCTGTTTCGCGAAACCGTAGTGCCCCACGTATTCGTGATGCTCGACCTGCGGCGCGACGCCCGGCGGATGCAGCGTCGGGATCTGCGCATTGGCCGCATGCGGCGCCTTGAAATCGAACGCGGTCGCGCTGTAACTGCCGGCGGACAGCAACCGCACCGCGGACCATCGCGAAATGGCGTCGGCGGCCATCGGACCGTCGTGCGTCTGGAAACGGATCACGGGCGAGCGACCGTCGACGGCCGGGCACTGCACCGTGCTGTCGTCGCCGACGATCAGCTTCAGGCCTTTCTCGTCGTGCTCCCACCAGTACAGGCACCCGACGGCTTCCAGATGGCGGACGATGTAGTTCCAGTCGCTTTCGCCGAGCCCGCCGCCCTGAACGTTCATCGTGCGCGCGGGATCGTCGCCGCGCACGCGCCACTCCCACGACGGCGCGAGCCCCTGGTAATCGGCGAGCAGCGTGCCGATCTGCTGCTGAAGCGATTGGCCGAGGAACAGACGGTTGTTCACGCGGGTCCGCAGGAAATGGCTCCACGGGCGCAGCACCGCGCGATATTCCGCAATCGAGTCGTCGTTGCGGACCAGCGAAAACTCGGTGCAGTAACCGGTGAAATAACGCAGGCCGCCGTCGGGGCGCACCATCGACACCGCGAGCAGCTTGCCCAGCATGTCGTCCAGCGTGACGCCCGCCTCGCCGGACAACAGCGTCAGTTCAAACGTGAAGTCGATCCCGAGCCCCTCGTGCGCGACGAGCCGCTCGGCGACCAGCCGCGCCGGACGGTGCCGCCCGTACGCGTCGGTGACCGAGGGTGCGTCGTCGTGGGGGAAAGACAGCGTGAGCAAGCGCTTGTCTTGCAGGAAAAACGGAGGGCGAATAAATGCTGCAAGGTCAGCCATGACCGCCTCAGAATGATCTTTCGTTCGAATGGCAGCGGCGCGCTGCCTCCCTATTTTTGGGATGAAAGGATATCGTAGAGCGCGACCAGCGACAACGCTGACACGACCCGGTAATTTCTTCGCCTCCCGCGAGAATTCGGTAACAAATACAATGTCTTGCGGCGTGCCGGGCGACGCTCGAACGGACAGCGCATCCATGATGATGCCGCTTGATCCGGCATCCCGACACACGGCCTCCGAACACGTCGGTTTGCGTGCTGCAGGAGGAACCTCGTGCTGCGCTTCGCCGTCTCAACGCGACCGGCTTCATCTCCCGCAGTCCAATCCCCTGATCCCGCACCACCCGGAGAGAAACATGGCACACCGCCCCCTCGGCACATCGAACATCCAGGTTTCGCCGCTCGCGTTCGGCGGCAACGTCTTCGGCTGGACCGTCGACGAGAACACGTCGTTTGCGCTGCTCGACGCGCTCGCCGACACCGGCATCAACTTCATCGACACGGCCGACGTCTATTCGGCCTGGGTTCCCGGCAACCACGGCGGCGAATCGGAAACGATCATCGGCAAGTGGCTGAAGCGCTCGGGCAAGCGCGAGCAGGTCGTGATCGCGACCAAGGTCGGCCTGCTCGACGCGCGCGCGGGGCTGTCGAAAGACAACATCCTGAAGGCCGTCGACGATTCGCTGCGCCGCCTGCAGACCGACTACATCGACCTGTATTTCTCGCACCGCGATCTCGCCGACACGGCCCCGCTCGAAGAAACGCTCGGCGCGTATCAAACGCTGATCGATGCGGGCAAGGTGCGCATCATCGGCGCGTCGAACTACAGCGGCGCACGCCTGCGCGAAGCCGCCGCGATCAGCGCGCGCGACGGGCTGCCCGCGTACCAGGTCATCCAGCCCGAATACAACCTGCTCGACCGCGCCGACTACGAACGCGATCTCGAGCCGGTCGTGCGCGACCTGAAACTCGGCGTCGTCAACTACTACGCGCTCGCGAGCGGATTCCTGTCGGGCAAGTACCGCAGCGAGGCCGACCTGAAGAAGAGCGTGCGCGGCGACCGCGTCGCCGGCTACCTGAATGAACGCGGGCTGCGCATCCTCGCGGCACTCGATGCGGTGGCGGCGAAACACGGCACGCAGCCGGCCGCGATCGCGCTCGCCTGGCAGATCGCGCGGCCGACGATCACCGCACCGATCGCGAGCGCGACGTCGCTCGCGCAGCTGGAATCGCTCGGCGACGCGATCCGCGTCACGCTCGATCAGGACGACATCCGCCGGATCGACGAGGCCAGCGCGGCCTGAAGTCATCGGCAGCGGGCCGGCCGACCGGATCGCGCGGCCTGCGCGGTTCCGCGACCGGCCCGTGTCGTGTGCGCGCCCCTGTCACCGCATGCGCGGTGGCGGGGCATTCGGGTGGGGCGGATGGATACAATGGCGGCGCACGGGCGGCCCGCCGCACGGCTCGACACGGCCGGACCGATATCCGTGACGCCCGGCCCCACACCTCGCACAAAAAACGCCCATGCCCCGGAACACCCGCCGCGCCCGCTACGCCTCCCCGTTCGCCGCCATGCTCGCCGTGCCGTTCGCCTGCGCGCCGGCCGCGTCTTACGCGGGCTGGTACGAAATCGCGAACTACACCGGCACGATCGGCAACGCGCCGGTACACGTGTCGCTGCAGACTTACGACGCGATCAACCACAACGACGCGGGCCGCTGGCGCGTCGACGGCAGCTACTACTACGACGCGCATCGCAAGCCGATCCCGTTGCAGGGCCGCCGTGAGCCCGATGGCCGCATGACGCTGTGCGAAGCATCGCTGCCCGCATCGAACGCCGACTCGCCGGTCGCACCGGCCGCCTCGCCGTCACGGCCGAAGCCCTGCCCGATCGCGCTGAACGTCACCGGGAAAACGGCAACCGGCACGTGGGACGACGGCCGCAAGACGCTGCCGATCACGCTGGACGAAGTCGGCCGGCTGAACGACACCGACGACCAGCACCCGCAGCTGGACGGCAATGTCGATATCCCGATGTGGTATCGCACGAAGACGCACATGCTGATCGGCGTCTACGCGCTGTCCGACAAGTGCGGCGTTGCGATGCAGTCGCTGCGGGCCGTGAACAGCGCGACGGGCCGCGTCGACCGCACGATCGCGCTCGACTGCGACGCGGGGATGGTGATGACGTCGATCTACGCGAACGTCACCGACGCGCGGCGGGCCGGCCACGTGAGCGTCGAGTACCGAGGCGGCAAGATGGGCTACGAGCAGGACGTGTCGCTCGGGCTGCCGTCGTCTTCGTCGAAGTAAGCCGGCCACGCTTAGCCCAAAGCCGCATCCGTGTCTTGACTCGCACGGCCGCTTTCGTTGATCCGAACGGACATCGATCGCGCAATCGCCCGCCATGCCCCGCTGCAAGCGCGTCACGCACATGCCCCGGGTCTTTCACGGATTGACCACGCGCTCCGGCGTGCCCGAGACTGCGCCGCTCAGGCGGTCATCGGGAGAACGTCATGCCGGACACCAGCACGGAGATCGCCACGATCTCGACGCGCGCCGTGCGCGGCCACGAACGCGTCGACTACTGGGTCGACCATGTCGCTCGCACGCTCGTGCGGATCGAATGCAGCGGCAAGTCGTCCGAAGGGATCGATGCGTCGCTGCGCAAGCGCGATCTCGGGCTGTTCCGCGCGTGCGACATCGTCGCGAACCGGCACGCAGTCGTGCGCACGCCGCACAACATCCACGCGGACCAGCGCGATGCCGTGTTCATCTGCCTGATGCACGCAGGGCAAGGCTACACGTTCCAGGACGTCGACTGCATGCAGCACGGGCCCGGCGACCTCGTGCTCTACGACACGTCGATGCCGTACGGCCACGGTTTTCCCGCCGACATGGCGATGACCGTGCTCGACGTGCCGCGCGACGTGTTCGAGGCGCGCGTCGGCCCGTGGCGCTACCGCAGCCTCGTCAAGATCGACCGTGACGACGGCGTCGCATCGTGGGCCGTGCGGCAGGTGTATGCGCTGCTCGCCGCGCCGCAGGAGCCGACGCCCGGTGCGCGCGAACGGCGCGCCGCCGCGATCCTCGATCTCGTGCAGTCGATGCTGCGGCTGCGCGACGGCGACGCGTCGCCGACCAGGTCGACCGTCCACACGCTGTCGCGCGCAAAAGCGTTCATCGACAGCCATCTCGCCGACGACGATCTCGACAGCCGGTCGGTGAGCCGCGCGATCAACCTGTCGCCACGCCAGCTCTCGCGCGTCTTCGAGCTCGAAGGAACGCCGCTCACGCGCTACATCCTTGCGCGGCGGCTCGAACGCTGCCGCGCCGACTTGCGCGACCGGTCGCTGAAGCACCTGACGGTCAGCGAAATCGCGTTCCGCTGGGGCTTCAACAACAGCGCGCACTTCAGCCGCAGCTATCGCGCGCGCTTCGGCGAGACGCCGAGCGAGTCGCGCGCGTCGGCGCCGGCACCGGCCGACGCGCGCTAGCCCGCCACCGTCCACCCGCCGCCGTGTCCCGGCGAGGCAAACACCCCGTCCGTCCCGGTCAAACGGGGCCGCATGGCGGTCGCTAAGCTGGCTTCCTGCGCGGCGGCACTCGTTTCGCCGCCCGACAGCAAGGAGAAGAAGCGGGATGGAGACGTACGACCATATCGTCGTCGGCGGCGGCTCGGCCGGCTGCACGGTCGCGCACCGGCTGGTGAAGGCCGGCAGGCGCGTGCTGCTGCTCGAGGACGGCCCGAAAGACGACAGCCTGTTCATCCGGATACCGGCGACGTTCATCCGCGTACTCGGCACGCGCCGCACGGTCACGTTCGAGAGCGAGCCGCAAGCCGGTGCGGCGGGACGCAGGACCTACGTGCCGCAGGGCCGCACGCTCGGGGGCGGCAGTTCGGTCAACGCGATGCTGTACGTGCGCGGCACGCGCGACGACTACGACGACTGGGCCGCGCTCGGCTGCACGGGCTGGGGCTGGAACGACGTGCTGCCCGTGTTCAGGCGCGCCGAATCGCACCTGCGGCTCTCCGAGCCGTTTCACGGCACCGACGGGCCGCTGAAGGTCGGCGACACGCGCTTCAGGCATCCGCTGAGCCTCGCGTTCGTGAAAGCCGCTCAGGAAACCGGCATCGCCTACAACGACGATTTCAACGGCGCCGCGCAACATGGCGTCGGGTTCTACCACACGACGATCTTCGACGGCCGGCGCGGCAGTACCGCGGCCACCTATCTCGCCGACGCGCTGCGGCATCCGAACCTGCGCGTGCTGACCGGCTGCCGCGTGACGCGCATCCTGTTCGACGGCCGGCGTGCGACCGGCGTCGAATGGCGGACGGCAAGCGGCGCGACGGGTTCGGCCGCCGCGCGCGCCGACATCGTGCTCGCAGCCGGTGCGCTTAGCACGCCGAAGCTGCTGATGCTGTCGGGCATCGGGCCCGGCGCGCACCTGCACGCGCACGGCATCGACGTGCGGCACGACAGCCGCGACGTCGGCGCGAATTACCAGGATCATCTCGAAGTCTCGATCTACGGCCGCAGCCACGCGCCCGTGAGCCTGCTGGGCGAGGATCGCGGGCTGAAGGCATTGCGGCACGGGCTGCAGTGGATGCTGTGCCGCACGGGCCTGCTGACGTCGAACGTCGTCGAATCCGGCGCGTTCGTCGACACGACCGGCAGCGGCCGCCCGGACATCCAGTTCCACGTGCTGCCGACGCTCGTCGGCGACGTCGATCGCGAGCCGTTGCCCGGCCACGGCCTGTCGATCAACCCGTGCCTGCTCAGGCCGCGCTCGCGCGGCTCGGTGCAACTGCGCGGCAACGATCCGGCCGCGCCGATCCTGTTCGACAGCGGCGCGCTGTCCGACCCGGCCGATGTCGACGGTCTCGTGCGCGGCGTCGCGCTCGCGCGGCGGATCATCCGCGCGCCGTCGCTCGCGCGCATCGTGCGCGAAGCCGAGACGCTGACCGAGTCGGCACTCGCCGACTACGTGCGGCGTCGCGCGAAAACCGTCTATCACCCGGCCGGCACCTGCCGCATGGGCAACGACGAACACGCGGTCGTGACGCCGCGCCTGTCGGTGCAGGGTGTCGACGGCTTGCGGATCTGCGATGCGTCGGTGATGCCGCGGATCGTGTCCGGCAACACGAACGCGCCGACGATCATGATCGCGGAGCGCTGCGCCGAATTCATGCTGGCGGAATGACGCGGCGCGGCGCATCTGCGCCGTCGTTCACTGCACGAAAAAAAACGGCGCGTGGGACACGCGCCGCCGCTCCATCGATCCGCATCGACCGCCGGTATCAGCGGCCGGCCGCGTGCGCCGCATCGCGCAACGCCATCGGCGACGCGCCGTAGCGCTCGCGAATCGCCCGGCTGAAGTGCGCCTGGCTCGAGAAACCCCAGCGAAACGCGATCTCGCCGATGCTCGTCTTGCGCAGCCGCGCATCGGTCAGCTCGCGATGCGCGTGCGCCAGCCGCTCCGACCAGATGTGCTGCGTGATCGACTCGCCTTCGGCCGCAAACAGCCGGCTCAGATGGCGCAGCGACAGCCCGACCGCGTCGGCAACCGCCTGCGGCCCGAGCTCCGGGTCGCCCAGGTGCGTCGCGACGTACTGCTTCGCGGTCAGCAGGTACGACAACGACGCACGCGACGCGCCCGCGCCGTTCACTTCCGCGTCGACGAGTTCCGCGATCAGCGTGCGCGTGTGCTCGGCGAATCGCGCGGCATCGCGCTCGACCGGGTCCTTCATGAACCGCTCGACGCTCGCGCGCAACGTTGCGCCGAGCATCGCGCCCGCGCCCGGCTTCGGCGCGATCCGCAGCGGCAGCGCCGCCAGTTCCGCATCGAGCCGGTCGTCGAGCGTCGTGACCGGGATATCGATCAGCAACTGCCGCATCGGTGTCAGGAATCCGAACAGATAGGGCACACGCGTGTCGTAGACGACGACATCGCCGGCTTCCGCGAGCAGGCACCGGTCGTGCTGGATGAAATACGCACGCCCGCTCAGGATCTGGCACGCGAACAACGACTCCTTCGGCAACTGGCGCACCAGCGCGGGGCTGCGTTCGATCACGTGATCCTGGCCGCTGATGTCGGCGATGCCGAGGCCCGGCAGCGCGATGTCGGTCTTCTCGACCTCGAGCCCTGCCGGCGACAGCGACGAGCAGCGCAGGCCGACCAGCGTCTCTGCATTGAACGCGTCCCAGTACGCCATCCGGTCGCGCACCGGCACGTCGGCCGTCGAGCCTCGCGTGCGTGAAAAAACGGTCGAATTCGTCACGTCGCCTCCTGCTGGCGCCCGTCGTGCGGAGCGCCATGCATTGCGAAATTGGGGGATGGATCGTTTAAACGTCGTGCGGTGCGATGTCCGGCCCGATCAAGCAATTCGTCCAGCCCAGTCAAGAGCGGCGCGCACCTGCTGGCTAAAGTCGAGCCCACGACACTCATACACAAGGAGACGAACCGTGGTCGACCAAGCCGTAGCCGAATTCTGGCAAAACATCCCGCCGATTGCCAATCCGTTCAAGCCCGATGCGCTTCCGGAAGCCTACATCGCGAACGCGGCCACCGACGACGAGCGTTATTACGTTCCGTTCACCGAAACGGTTTCGTCGCGGCCGCTGTGGATCTCGCCGTCGCAGAACAAATGGTGCGACATCCTGATGGCGAAGGAAGCCGGGCTCGTGAACCGGCACTATCACCCGCACGAGGTGTTCGCTTACACGCTGTCGGGCAAGTGGGGTTACCTGGAGCACGAATGGACCGCGACGCGCGGCGATTTCGTATACGAGACGCCGGGCGAGGGCCACACGCTCGTCGCATTCGATCACCCCGAGCCGATGCGCGCGTTCTTCATCGTCAAGGGGCCGCTGATCTGGCTCGACGACGAAGGCCAACCCGACGGCTACTTCGACGTGCACTCGTACATCGCGATGTGCAAGGCGCACTACGAGAAGGTCGGCCTCGGCGCGCAAGCGATCGAGAAGCTGTTCCGCTGACGCGCGGCGAGGCTCACCATGACATCCCCCTCCTCCTCCAGGCCCGCCTGGACGTACGAGAACAGGCTGCTGCTGATCCTGTTCATGACGTTCGGTTTCGTGTTCTTCGACCGCCTCGCGCTGTCGTTCCTGTTCCCGTTCATGTCCGCCGAGCTGCACCTGACGAATGCGCAGCTCGGCATGGTGTCGTCCGCGCTCGCGCTCACGTGGGCGCTGTCGGGCGCCGCGACCGGCGCGTGGTCCGACGCGCGCGGCACCCGCAAGCCGCTGCTGATCGCCGCCGTGATCGGCTTTTCCGTGTGCTCGGCGCTGTCGGGGCTCGTCGGCGGTTTCGCGAGCCTGATCGCGTTCCGTGCGCTGATGGGCATCGCCGAAGGCCCGGTGCTGCCGCTCTCGCAGTCGCTGATGGTCGAGAGTTCGACGCCGGGCCGCCGCGGGCTGAACATGGGCCTGCTGCAAGGCTCAGCCGCCGGCCTGCTCGGCGCGATGATCGGCCCGCCGGTCGTGATCGGCATCGCGACCGCGCACGGCTGGCGCCACGCGTTCTTCGTATCGTGCATTCCCGGCTTCCTGATCGCGTTCTGCATCTGGCGCTGGGTGCGCGAGGCGCCGCCCGGCGGCGCACGGCATGCGCAGGCCGACACCGTCGGCGCACCGGCCGCGGGCGGCGCGGCGATCAGCCGCTGGGCGCTGCTGAAGGAACGCAACATCCTGCTTTGCGTGCTGATCAGCTGCTTCTTCCTCACGTGGTTCGTCGTGATCATCTCGTTCGCGCCGGTGTTCCTCGTCGACAGCCGCCACCTGTCCCCAGCCGACATGGGCGTCGTGATGACCTGCCTCGGCGCCGCGTGGGTGTTCTGGGGTTTCGCGGTGCCCGCGATCTCCGACCGGATCGGCCGCAAGCCGACGATGATCGTGTTCGCGCTGATCGCCGCCGCGTGCCCCGTCGCGATGATTCACGCGAATTCGCTGTGGGCGCTCTGCACGCTCGTGCTCGCGACCTACACGGGCCTCGGCTGTTTCACGCTGTTCATGGCGACGATCCCGGCGGAAACGGTGCCGCCGCGGGCGATCGCCAGCGCGCTCGGGCTGATCATGGGCGCCGGCGAGCTGATCGGCGGCTTCGTCGCGCCGACCGTCGCCGGCTTCGCCGCGGACAAGTACGGCCTGCAGTTCGCGATGTGGACTTCGGCCACCGGCGCGATCCTCGCGTGCGTGCTGTCGTTCGGCCTCGTCGAAACCGCGCCCGCCGTGCTGCGCAAGCGCGCGCTCGCCGGCACGGCCGCGAACCGTCTCGATACACAGAACCTCGGAGGACGCTGACATGCGTGCACTTCAATGGCATGGCCCGCGCGACGTCCGTCTCGTGGAAATCGATACGCCGCGCGCCGGGCCGGGCGAGGTGCGCATCGCGGTCGCGTATTGCGGCATCTGCGGCAGCGACCTGCACGAATACGCGGACGGCCCGCACGCGATTCCGGTCGACACGCCGCATCCGCTGTCGCGCCGTACCGCGCCGCTGACGCTCGGCCACGAATTCTGCGGCACCGTCGTCGAAGTCGGCGAAGGCGTGACGGCGCTGAATCCGGGCGATTGTGTCGCCGTCGAGCCCGAATATCGCTGCCACCAGTGCGCGTACTGCCGCTCGGGGTCGTACAACCTGTGCGTGTCGATGGGCTTTGCCGGGCTGATGGGCGACGGCGGGATGGCCGACTTCGCGGTCGTGCCCGCCTACATGCTGCACCGGCTGCCCGACGGCGTGAGTCTCGAGCAGGCCGCCGTGATGGAACCCGCGGCCGTCGCGCTGCACGCGCTGCGCCGCGCCGAGCTCCGGCTCGGCGACACGTGCGCGGTATTCGGGCTCGGGCCGATCGGCCTGCTGCTGATCCAGCTCGCGAAGCTGCAGGGTGCGACGACCCTCGTCGCGGTCGACGTGTCGACCGAGCGCCTCGCGGCCGCCGCGCGTTTCGGCGCGACGCACACGTTCAATGCGCGCACGCTCGACGCGTCCGTGCTGCGCGACGCGATCCACGAGGCATCGGGCGGACTCGGCGTCGACGCGAGCTTCGAGGCGGCCGGCTTGCCGGCCACGTTCGAGGCGGCGATGCAGGCGCTGCGCAAGGGCGGGCGCGTCGTGATGGTCGGCCTGATGCCGCAGGCGGGCTTCGACGCGTTCCGCGCGGTCAACGACGAGCTGACCTTCACGGCGAGCGTCGGCTACCGGCATGCGTACGAGGACCTGCTGCGCATCGTCGCGTCGGGTGCGCTCGATCTCACGTCGATCGTCACGCGCACCGTGTCGCTGGAGGACGCCGTCACCGACGGCTTCGACGCGCTGCTCGCCGATCGTACGCAGATCAAGATCCTGGTTTCCCCCGCGCAGCGGCATGCGCGCGCCACCCACGCCGTCGAGAGTGTCCAACATGAGTCGCCAGTGGTTATTTGAGGGAAAAACCGTCGTTGTAACCGGCGGCACATCGGGCATCGGCGCAAGCACGGCGTGGCGTTTCGCGGAAGCCGGCGCATCGGTCGTTGCGCTCGGGCTCGATGCTACCGGCCCACATGCGCCGGTGCATCCGCGTGTCCGGTGCGTCGAACTCGACGTGACCGACAACGCGGCGCTGACGCACACGATCGCCGCATTGCCGCGGCTCGACGTGCTCGTCAACGGCGTCGGCATCAGCCGGCACGCCGACGAATACCGGATGGACCAGTTCGAACTCGTGCTGAACGTGAACCTGACGTCGGTGATGCGCGCCTCCGACGCTGCGTTGCCGGCGCTGTCCGTACAGGGCGGCAGCATCGTCAACGTCGCATCGATGTACACGTACTTCGGCAGCAAGGACCGCCCCGCGTACAGCGCGAGCAAGGGCGGCATCGCGCAGCTCACGCGCTCGCTCGCGCAGGCGTGGGCCGATCGCGGCATCCGCGTGAACGCGATCGCGCCCGGCTGGATCGACACGCCGCTCAGCAGCGGCCTGATGGCCGACACGCAGGCGTCGCGACGCATCCTCGAACGCACGCCGCTCGGGCGCTGGGGTACGGCCAACGAAGTCGCGGACGTGATCCTGTTCCTGTGCTCGCCCGCTGCGTCGTTCGTGACAGGTGCGGTCGTGCCGGTCGACGGCGGGTATTCGACGGTCTAGCGCGCACGTTCGACAGGCATCGGCAGGCATTGGCGGCCACGCGGTTCCAGCCGATGCCGGCCGCACACCGGCTCGCTCCGGTTGTCACCGAACCGGAAATCGCCCGGCTCGGGTTTGTTCATATCAATCAGTAGTCCAATCAAAAATATCCGGCCCGACCGGAATCATGTGAGGAGCACTTTGGAGATGACGAAAAAGACCCTTGTGGCGCTCGCGGCATGCGCCCTTCCCGCCGTGTCGTTCGCGCAGAGCAGCGTGACGATGTTCGGGCTGATGGATGCCGGCATCAGCTACGTCAGCAACGAAGGCGGCCACGGCAACGCGAAATTCGACGACAACATCTTCTTTCCGAACCTGCTCGGTTTCGAAGGCAAGGAGGATCTCGGCGCGGGCACGCGCGCGATCTTCCGGCTCGTGAACCAGTATTCGCTCGGCAACGGCTCGATCATCGGCGGCGGGCTGTTCGCTCGGCAGGCCTACGTCGGGCTGGAGAACGACCGTTACGGCAAGCTCACGCTCGGCAACCAGTACGAGTTCATGGTCGATGCGCTCGCCGCCAGCGGCAACGAGATCGCGCAGGATCTCGTCGGCCTGTACGGCTTTCGCAACGGGCCGTTCGACAGGCTCGCGTTGCCGAACAACCCCACCGGCGCGTTCGACTGGGATCGCGTCGCGGGCAGCAATCGCGTCGCGAATTCCGTCAAGTACGCGAGCCCGTCGCTGTCGGGCCTGACCTTCGGCGCGTTGTACGGCTTCGGGAACGTCGCGGGGTCGGTCGGTGCGAACAACACGGTCAGCGTCGGCGCGAGCTACGACAACGGCCCGTTCGGCGCGGGCGCGGCCTATACGAACCAGAAATACGGCGCGTCGGCGGGGCTCCCGCCGACCAGCGTGCGCAACTGGGGCGCAGGGGTGCACTACACGCTCGGCACGGTCACGGGGAAAGCGCTCGTGACGACCGTACGGAACTCGGCGAACGGCGCGGGCGCGTGGTCGGCGGAAGCCGGCGCGTCGTGGCATCCGTCGCCTGCGTGGGTGGTCGGCGCGAGCTACACCTACATGAAAGGCAACGACACACTCGACAATGCGCACGCGCACCAGTTCCTGGCGGCCGTCCAGTACTGGCTGTCGAAGCGCACGATGGTGTACGTGGCGGGCGTGCATCAGCGCGCGAACCACGGCAGCAACGCGCAGATCAACGGCGTGATGGACGCGAACGGCGCGTCGAGCGGCGCACTGCAGTCGATCGCGCGGGTCGGATTCAGTACGCGGTTCTGACACGCAAGGCGGCCGGCCGCGCGACCCGCGTGGCCGGCCCGAAGCTTTCGTTGCGGCACACGCTCGACTGCAACGACTTCGGTACGACGAGGGTCGGCTTCACGCAGAAGCCATCGCGCGCATCGCAGCCGCGCCCCCGGGCCTGTCGCCCGACCGGCTGGCAAGCGCATCGAACGCATCGACGCGCACGCGCTACCGCGCACTCGCCGCAACCGACCATACGCCGCAGAACCGGATCCGGGAATACCGGCTACAAGCGAGACACGGCGGTCGACACATGCAACGGGAATAAATCCGGGCCGGCTCCGGTATATCGGAGGTCGCCACGCCGTTCGCGCCCCGGACGGGCGGCCGGGCGAACCCCACCCGAAACAGCGAGACCGCTCATGTCACAGCCCAACCACCCCACCTACGCACGCTTCGCGATCGCCCTGCACTGGTCGATCGCGATCCTGATCCTGTCGAACCTGTCGATCGGACTCTACATGGATACGTTCCCGCACAGCTCGCCGCAGTTCAACGGCATCCTGTTCTATCACGCGTCGATCGGCAGCCTGATCTTCATGCTGACCGTGCCGCGCCTCGTGTGGCGCGCGACGCACACGCCGCCGCCGCTGCCTGGCAGCGTTCCAGCGTGGCAGGCGCGGATCGCCGGCGCACTGCACGGCGTGCTGTACCTGCTGCTGTTTCTCGTGCCGCTGACCGGCTACGTGCACCGCCTCGCCGGTGCGCATCCGGTCAGCTTCTTCGGCATCGCGGACCTGCCGATGCTTGTCGGCCGCGACGAACCGTTGCGACTCCTGACCGACGCGCTGCATCGTGCACTGGTGCTCACGCTCGGCTTGCTGCTGGCCGTGCACGTCGCGGCCGCGCTGAAACACAAGTTCGTCGATCGCGACGGTGTTGCCGCGCGAATGGGTATTTGAGCGGGCGCGCCGCAATCGAGCCGGCGCCCGCCCCTTGTCGCGCATGCCGTCAGTCGCCGTCCTTCTCGAGCACGTTCTGCGTGAGCGCGACCGATGGAATCGTCGGCTTGAGCGACGCGCGGTGCGCACGGCCGCTCAGCCACTTCCAGCCGGCCACGAGCAGCAGCGCGACGAGCGGGATCGACGCGATCGTCCACGTGCCGTTCGGATAGTCGAATGCCATCAGGACCAGCACGCCGAGCAGGAACAGCAGCGTCAGCCATGACGTCACGGGCGCACCGGGCATCCTGAACGACACGTCGTCCACCTCGCCGCGCGCGACCGCCGCGCGGAACTTCATCTGGCACACGACGATGAATGCCCACGTACTGATGATGCCGAGCGACGCGATGTTCAGCACGATCTCGAACACGCTCGACGGCACCAGGTAGTTGAGCAGCACGCCGACCACGTAGATCGCGACCGTCACGAGAATGCCCGCGTACGGCACGGATTGCCCGCTCATCTTCCCGAGGAACGCCGGGGCCGAGCCGCCCATTGCGAGCGAACGCAGCACGCGCCCGGTCGAATACAGTCCCGAGTTGAGACTCGACAGTGCCGCGGTCAACACCACCAGGTTCATCACCGAGCCGATGCCGGGCACGCCGAGCGCGCCGAAAAACGTGACGAACGGGCTCTGGCCCGCCTTGTACGCGCTCCACGGCAGCAGGCAGACCAGCAGGACGACCGACGCGACGTAGAAGATCGCGATGCGCCAGATCACGTTGTTGATCGCGCGCGGCAGCACCTTGCGCGCGTCCTTGCATTCGCCGGCGGCGGTGCCGACCAGTTCGACGCCCGCGAACGCGAACACCACGCCCTGCACCAGCACCAGCGCCGGCATCAGCCCGTGCGGGAAGAACCCGCCGTTGTCGGTGATCAGGTGCATGCCCGTGTCATGGCCTGCGACATGCCCGCCAGTGCCGAGGATCGCGCTGCCGATCACGAGAAACAGCACGATCGCGGCGACCTTGATCAACGCAAACCAGAATTCCATCTCGGCGAACCACTTCACGCCGATCAGGTTCATCGTCGCGACGATGCACAGTGCGGCGAGCGCGAAGATCCACTGCGGCACGCCCGAAAACGGCGCCCAGTAATGCATGTAGAGCGCGACCGCGGTGATGTCGACGATGCCGGTCATCGCCCAGTTCAGGAAATACATCCATCCGGCGACGAACGACGCTTTCTCGCCCAGGAATTCGCGCGCATACGACACGAAGCTGCCGCTGCTCGGGCGATGCATCACGAGCTCGCCGAGCGCGCGCAGGATCAGGAAGGAAAACACGCCGCACACCAGATAGACGATCGCGAGCGACGGCCCGGCAGCCTGCAGGCGCGCGCCCGCGCCGAGGAACAGGCCGGTACCGATTGCGCCGCCGATCGCGATCATCTGCACCTGTCGATTGCCGAGGGTCTTGTGATAGCCGGCCTCGTGGGATTCGAGCCAGTTCCGTTTACTGGTGTCGCCGGTCGGCGCGGGTTCGGGAATCGATGCCATGACTGCATCCTCATGTGCTTGCGTGATCTCGTTCGGACCGTACCGCGATCCGGGCCCGTCGGTGCCCGCAGCCGTGCGACGCGCCATCACGCCGCGCATCGAGGCCGCTGCGCGCCGGACATGGCGCGCGGCACCGTCAACCGCGAACGTATGCAGCCGTAATTCCGTTCACAAACGCTATGCAAATTTCGACTGTCCCGGCATCGAATCGCGCATGCGGCATGGATGGAAAGCATTTTGAAATACGTCAGGATTTCGAAAGACGAAAGCGGGAGCACGAGATGAAACTACGCCACGCCAGACGTCGCGCCCGGCACCCGGCGCCACTGGCGGACGACCGGTCAGGTCACGGAAACAGCCGTGCCGGATTCAACTTCGCTTCGCTGCGTGGCCGGGTGCACCACCCAGGTTCCACCGGCACCGGGTAAAGCCGTCGTGCACCAAAACGCAGCCAGAAATGAGCGACGCCAAACGCATGCGCACCGGCGCCGCGAGCGGCTCACGCAACCAGCGCGCGGCCGACGCGCGCATGATTGCCGCGCCGCAGGTCGGGCGGCATCGACGCATACACCGCATCACGAATCAACGCATGGCGGAACGAATAGACCACGCGATCGCGCCGATGTTGCGCGTACAGGATCCGTTCCTCGAGCAGCAACTGCAGGTGTGCGTCGAGCGTCGCGCGATCATGCGGCGAAGCCGCGACGAGCAGTTGCGCATCGACCTCGAGCCCGATCGTCGCGGCGAGCTGCGCGGTGTCGCGCGCGTCGTCGATCCGGTCGAACGCTCGACCGAGCATCGCGCCGAGACTGAGCGGAAGCGGGCGGGGTTCCGTCGTCAGCAGCCCGGCGAGCGTGTCGTCCGCGCCGCCCATCGTCAGCTCGCGCGCGACGGCCTCGATGAACAGCGGAATGCCCGCCGTGCGCCGGGCGAGCGGGTCGAGCCAGAGCGGATCGAGCTCGCCCGGGCCCAGGCATGCCGACATCAGGCGCTGCGCGTCGTCGCGCGGCAGGCGGCGCAACACCATGCGCTTCGTCGCGCCGCGCCAGCGCGCGAGCTTGTCGGGGCGCGACGTGAGCACGATGCCGAGCTCCACCGCGCGCGGCGAGCGCCGCAGGTACGCAAGAAAATCCTCGGTCGTGCGGTCGATCCACTGGACATCCTCGACGACGAACAACACCGGCGCGCCATTGCCGAGCGACACGATCAGCTGCTCGAGGACGTCGAACAATGCGTGTTGTTCGCGCGCACTCGACCATGTAGCCCTCGTCCCGCCGCAGGGCACCCCCAGCCAGGTCGCGAGCGCGACACGGGCCGCCGCGTGATCGCATTCGAGCGGCGCGATCATGGTGTCGATCGCCGCGAGCGCGAGACCCGCCGGGTCGTCGGCGTCGATATGCCAATGCGCGGCGATGAATCGCAGGACCGGAAACAGTGCGTGATTCTCCCGCTCGGGCAGGCACCCGCAATACGCGCACGCAGAACCCTCGCCCCGGACGGCCTCGCACAACTCGTGTACGAGGCGCGATTTGCCGAGCCCCGCGTCGCCTACGACCAGCCGCGTCACACCGCTCGGCACAGGCTCGCCGCGCATCACGCGACGATGTCGTGCGAGCGTCTCCTGCCACGCGCGCGAGAGCACGTCGAGTTCGCGCGCGCGGCCGATCATCGGTGCCCGCATGCCGGCGTCGAGCGAATCGAACGGCGTATCGGCGCGCCGCTCGCCGAGCAATTCGTGAACCGGCTGCGGCACGAGGCCCGCTCGCGCGAGCCGCAACGGGGTCGGCCGACAGTCCGCATGCCGTTCGAGCACCAGCCGCGCATCGTCGCTGATCAGAATCTGTCCGGGCCCGGCAAGCCGCAGCAGCCGCGCGGCCGCGGCAGGTGTCGATACGCCCGACATATGCGACGCATGGGCGAGAACCTGCCCGACGTGAATCGCGGCGGCCACTTCGACGCGCCAGCTCGCGCCATCGGCGTCGCCGCCGGCCACCGCGGGCACCGGCAGCCGGGCGCGCCCGGCCACCCGCACCATGTCGAGTGCCGCGCGCGCCGCGCGGCGCGCCGGCCGATCGATGTCGCCTTGCAGGCCGAAATGAAACAGCAGCGTGTCGCCGAGCCGTGCGTCGACCTGCGCGCCGTAACCGACGGCGATATCCGCACACTTCGTCTGCCATTGCGCCTCGTAGCCGTCGAGCAAGGCGTCGTGATCGACTCCGGCGTGGCGTCGCCGGCCTTCCCCGGTGATCGTCACACAACAGCACAGCGTGGTGATCTGACGGTACCCGCCCGCCGTTGCGATCGGCTCGCCGTCCGGCGCGAACGGGCGCGGATGCGTCGGTCCGCTTGCGCGGCCGGCATCGAACTGGCCGACGAGCGCCGCGAAGTTGAGCGCGCGAAACGGTTCCGCGAGTTCGTCGGCCGACGCCGCGCGCTGCTCCGGATTCTTGCTCAACGCGCGCCGCAATACCGCGCCGAGCGGATGCGACGCGATCGGCGAAGGGAACACGACATTCACCGGGCTGAGCTGCTGATAGAGAATGTCGGCCACGCTCGCACCGCGCATGACGACCTCGCCCGTCAGGCATTCGATCACGACCAGGCCCCACGCATACAGGTCGCTTCCTGGCGTCGGCGGCTCGTTGCGCAATTGCTCGGGCGCGCAATAGGACGCCGAACCAAGCACCTCGGTCGCCAGCGTCAGGGTCTGGCGCCCGATGTCTTCCGCGCCCGGCAGCAACGCACCGATGCCGAAATCGAGGAGCTTCGCGTGCGGCCCGTCATCGGCCATCGCGATCACGATGTTCTGCGGCTTCAGGTCCCGATGCACGATGCCCCGGCGATGCGCGGCCGCGAGCGCGTCGAGCACCTCCGCCATCAGCCGGCCCGTGTCGACGGCCGACAGCGGCCCCTGTGCCGCGAGCCGGTCGCGCAAGGTCCGGCCCTGCACCAGCTCGAATACGGCGAACAGCCGGCCGTCGGGCGCTTCCCCCTTGTCCAGCAATGCCACGATGTTCGGGTGCCGCAGCGCCTCGCACAGGCTCGTCTCGCGCTGGAAACGCGCACGCTGGCGCGCGCGCTCCGTCGCGGTCCGCGCGGCGTGATCCCGCATCAGCTTGATCGCGACGGCTTGTCCCGTTTCGCAGCAGGTCGCGCGAAACACCACGCCATTGCCGCCTTCGCCGAGCAACGAACCGAGCCGGTAACGCCGCTTGCCGGCCAGTTCCGCAAACGGCGCGAAGGGCGCGCGGGGCACCGCCGGTGCCGAGACCGGTTCTCTCGCGTTCATGAGCAATGGACTGCCGGGGCCGGCGCCGGACGATGCACGCCGATGCGCGGCTGAGCGGGCGGCACCGACTCGCATTCGAGATGCGCGCCGCGCATGACGCGGAACGGGAAATCGCCGAACCTGACGCTGCCGCGCCGACGCTCGACGAGCTGGCTCGCGCCCAGCCCCGGCAGGGCCGCGAACTGGCTCCGGGCGCGGTGAATCTGCACGTTGACATGGGACGTGTCGATGCCGAGCATGCGCGCCAGCCGGTCGAGTTCGATCCAGCCTTGCGTGGCGGCGTCGTAGCCGGCCTGCATGTCGGCCGAACGCGCGCGGGCTAGCGTGACGAGACTGTAGTGATGCGCGCGCTCGCCGAGATCGACCACGCCGCCGCGAACATGCAGCAGCATGCGCACATGCTCTTCGTCCCGGCTGACGAGGAATTCGAGCAGTTGCGCCGGCACGGCCGGATCGGCGGGCGCGGAGAGCCTCATCGTCGAACCATTGCGCGCGAGTGCCAGGCGCCACGTGGCATCGCCGGTCGATACTTCGTCGCCGTCATGGAGCGCGCGCGGCGGCAACGTGTCGTCGCACAGCCATTCGCCGGCCGGCGACCGGACGATCGTGACCGGCTGCGCGGCGCGTGCGGCCAGGATCTGGCGCGGCGCGAGCACGATCGGATGCGCAGCGCCTCGTATCGGCCACAGCGTATCGGCCGGATCGTCGAGCGCTTCAACGCGCCACGGCGCGATGCCGGCCCTGCCGAACCGGATCACGTCACCCGGCTGCAGTACCGCGTGATCGCCGTGGCGCAACGGCACGCCGGACAGCGACGTGCCGTTGCTGCTGTGATCGTGGAGTTCCCACAGCCCGCCCACCCAGCGGATATGGGCGTGAACACGGGACACCGACGCATCCCGGATGACCGTATCGCAACGCGCGGCGTCCCGGCCGAACACGTGATACGCGCGGAGCAGGCACGCTTCCCCGGAAGAATCGTTCATGAGTATCGCCATGGCTGCCCCGTATCGAATCCGCCCGGATCGCTCGAGTGACGCATCGACGCCCAGGCAAACGATTGCTTCAATGAACGCGAACGATGTCGCCCGTTCGCCGCCTCGTTATCCGTTTCTTCGTCAGCTTCCTTTCGGATCGTTGCTCATCCGGCACGCGTTGTTTCGACTGATTGAATGGCCGGCTGTATTGTTGTCTTGAAATCGAGCAACCTGATGAAAATCCTGCCAAATAAAATCATGCATCGCAATCGAAACGCTCAAATTATTCCTTGATATTGCAATGCTTTACATTTTCGACCGATTTTTAGGTCGCATATAAAGGGTCGTAAATTTGAATCACCCACATAGCCCCGCCAGGCTTATGCGGAGCGGAAGCAGTCACATTGAATGACGAGGCTAACTAAAATACCTTTGCCGGCGCGGATGTTTTGTTTGATTAAAAGGAAATAAATTAAATAGTTTCTTCCGCTTAAATAATTCCATCCGATGTTTTGGCGGATTGCATTAAAAGAGTTACTGCGGGGTTAAGGTGTCGCATCCGATATTTCGGCGGGTGTCGGCGGGCAAGCGGGTACCGGCACGCCGCCGCGTCACGATCGATTGCCGGCAACGGCTGGAAGCAGGCAAGACGTCGACGATTCGATCGCCGTGATCGCCCGGCCGGAAGGTCGATGGAACGCATCGGCAACAACCGCCGCTGCAAGCGGCAGGCTCGCAAAAAACGGGGCCGCTATCGCCCGTGCAACTCACGGCTTGATCATCCGGCCTGCGCGTAGCGACACTTTGTCGGGAAGAAGTCGCGCGGCAACTCCGATTCTTGCGATGGAACGGGAATGCGCCATCGTGAGGGCCGGTCCGTTTTATGAGCGCACCGCACTGCCTCACGCACGATCCAGCTTCCCGATCACCTTGAAGTCAAGCGCATACCGCGTTCCGTGAGGTTGGCGGGGCCGAACCGCGCAATCATTCCCCGCCGTCCCGGATGCTCGAGATGCCCGGTGTTCGGCGGCGCAAAGCCGACAGACCACATGTCCGAAAATGGCGCACGTCGCGGGCGCCCGGGATATACGATGTCACCCATGCCTACCCCCATCGACACCCCCGACAGCGACGCCTGCTACCTGGCGCTGAAGGCGCACGACGCGCGCTTCGACGGCTCCTTTTTCGCGGCCGTCACCAGCACCGGCATCTACTGTCGTCCGGTGTGTCGCGTGAAAACGCCACGTCGCGAGAACCTCCGCTTCTACCGTCACGCGGCAGAAGCAGAAGCGGCCGGTTTCAGGCCCTGCTTGCGTTGCCGCCCCGAATTGGCCCCGCGCGCGGCGTCCTGGAGCACGGAGGACGCTTCGCGCATCCTGGCCCTGCAGGCCGCAAGGTTGATGGATGAACCCGACGCATGGCGGCACATGACCTCCGCGCGCCCGACCTTCGGGCAGTCGAGCGGCGGCTTGATGCCGCGCATTGCGCAACGGCTGGGCGTGACCGATCGCCATCTGCGCCGCATTTTCGACGCACACTTCGGCGTGTCGCCTCTTCAGTACCTTCAAACACGCCGGCTGTTGGCAGCCAAGCAGCTGATTGCCGACACCCGATTGCCGATGAGCCAGGTCGCGGCGTCCAGCGGCTTTTCCAGCGTCCGACGCTTCAACGATGCCTTCTCGCGCCACTACGGCCTGAATCCCAGCGCCTTGCGCCGGGCCAGATCCACGTCCGATGGACAAGGCGTGACCGTACGACTCGGCTGGCGACCGCCCTATGACGTACAGGCAATGGTGGGCTTCTTGCGCCTGCGCGCGTTGCCCGGCGTGGAGCAGGTCGCGGGCCTGGAATACACGCGAACGCTGCGGCTTGTGCAAGGTGCGCAGGCGCGTAGCGGCTGGTTGCGCGCTCGCTTCGACGAAGATCGCGCGCAGGCCGTGCTGACGATCAGCGATTCATTGGCCGCCGCCCTGCCGGCGCTGATCAACCGTGTGCGCGCCGCGTTCGATCTGGACGCCGACCCGATCGCCATCCACGCGGCTCTGCACGCCGCGTTCCCGTCGGGCGAAGGCTTGCGCGTGCCGGGCACACTGGACGGCTTCGAGCTGGCGGTGCGCGCCGTACTGGGCCAGCAGGTCACCGTGGCCGCTGCACGCACACTGGGCGCGCGACTGGTTGCGGCCTTCGGCGATCCGATCGAAACGCCTGTCGCGGGTCTGGATCGTCTCTTTCCCACGCCTGCTGCCCTGGCGACCGCCATCGGCGATGAGCTCGGCCGCCTGGGCATCACGCGGCAACGCCAGACCGCGCTGCATGCGCTGGCGCATGCCGTGCTGGACGGGCGCATCGCTTTGCATCCCGGCGTAGACGTCACTGCGACTTGCGCCGAATTGTGTGCACTACCCGGCATCGGCGACTGGACGGCGCAGTACATCGCCATGCGCGCGCTGCGCTGGCCCGACGCCTTTCCCGCCGGCGACGTCGCGTTGCAAAAAGCCCTGGGTGTAGGTAGCGCCCGTGCCGCAGCACAAGCCGCCGAGAAATGGCGGCCCTGGCGCGGCTATTCGGTGCTGCGTGCGTGGCATGCGATGAATCACGGTGCTTCTGCCTGACGACGACTCATATCGACATCTTTCCCGGCCGCGTGACTCGTCACACCGGAAGCGATCAACTTGCACGATGAATTCAATCACACGGATCCCGAGCACGGTACCTGCTCAGAGCGATTTGTTCGGAAGCAGCGACGCCGAATTCTCGATAGACGAGTCCTTCGGATCGGCAAGGCGTTTCGATCTCGACGCTCATTCCTGGATCGACATCGTGCCCGGATGGATTTCGGGGGCTTCGCTGCTCTATGAGCAGTTGCGCAACAGCGTTCCGTGGCTGGAGCACGATCGGCGCATGTTCAACCAGGTGTTCCGCGAGCCGCGCATGACGGCGGTCTACAAGCATGTCGCCGACGTGCCCGACGCGCGCCTGCTGCAGGCTGTGCGCGCGCTATCGCGTCACTACGGCGTGGAATACGACGGCCTGTGGATGAACCTCTATCGCAACGGGCAAGACAGTACAGGCTGGCATCGCGACCACGGCTCGTGCCGGAAGCTCGACTGCATCGTGCCCGTCCTGACGCTCGGCACGATACGCCGGTTCCTGATCAAGCCGATCAAGGGCGGCCGCTCCATGACTTTCAAACCGTCTTCCGGCGACTTGGTGGTGATGGGAGGGCGCGCGCAGCAAGACTGGGTGCATTGTGTGCCCAAGGAACCGGAAATCGACGGCACGCGGATCAGCGTCAACTTCATGAGCTCGGCGCAGGGCGTGAGGGATTAGCACACGAAGCTGCCGAGATCTGGCGGTGTGACGCCTCTCGATACGAAGACAATCCGCACGGGTATTCATCCGGGCCGCGTGCGCGTGGAGGCCGCTTGCAGCTTGTCGGCAACCGCCCCATAAACCAGCCTTCGGTATTGCGCGACATCGATTCCGCTACGCGTACTTGTCGCCGACCGTACTACGAATCGGATGGGTGTCGTAGACGATGATCATCCGTTCGATGAGCCCCGCGATGTCGAACTCGAACACGTCGACGCACTCGAAGCGCACCGCCGAGCCGTCTTTCAGGCGCCAGTCGTAGATGAAGTAACCTGTCGCACGTCGAGCCCCGCTCGCGCTGACGCAGATATCGATCGGCGTAATCTTGCTTTCTCCCGACGCGGCAGCGACCTTCGAAAAGAAGGGCTCAGGGTGCATCCAGCCGAGAAATGGCGAGAAAATCTGCGCGTCCGGCGTAAATAGCGCGCAGATGGCACCGACATCGCCTCGCTCCAGTTCCCGAAGGTACGCGCGAACCTGTTCCGTATATAGTGATCCCGACGTTGAGTCCAAAATTATCCTCCGATCATTCGTCGACAACCCCGTTCATTCGCAAGAACAGGGCATCCGGTAGACGCACGATAGCGACGCACCGATGACCGAACAATCGAAAAATATGCAATCCGGGTATGCAGCGCATGCATATCCGCTGGCTGACCTGACGCGGCCCCTCCCACCGCTGGCAGCGATTCAGTCATTCGTCGCCGCGGCGCAGCTTGGCAGCGTCAGCAAGGCTGCGGCTCATCTATGCCGTACGCAAGGCGCGGTGAGCCGCCAGATACAGCAGCTGGAAACGCATTATCGATGCGCGCTCTTTGTGCGCCATGTATCGGGGCTGACGTTGACGGCGGAAGGAAATGGACTGCTGACGGTCGCGGTCAACGTGCTCACGCAATTGGTTCAGCACGCGGACATCCATGCACGGACGACCTCGGTTCTCACCTTGACGTTGCCGTCCACGTTCGCCATTCGCTGGTTGCTCCCGCGGCTGCCGGACATTCATCGCGCCATGAGCGGGACGGAGCTTCGTATTTCGACATCCGCGGACGATACGCCAGATTTCACTACGTCCGACGTCGATGCCATCATTGTGCGAGGCACGGGACAGTGGACCGGTATGGAAGCGCTACCGCTGTTTTCCGAGACGCTCACGCCGATGTGCGCGCCCGCATTGGCAACATCACTGCGATCCGTTGCCGACCTTGCGCATGTCGATTTGCTCCATCCCGGGCCCAGCCACGCGGAGTGGAGATGCTGGCTCGATCATGTTGGGGCGCTCCAGATCGATGCGGACCGTGGACTTGTATTCGATACCCTCGAATTGACGCTCGCAGCATCGGCGGAAGGACACGGAATTGCAATCGGCGACCCACGAATGGCACGAGACCGGCTCCGTGCCGGATCGCTGGTGACGCCGTTTGAGGACGTGGTTCAGGACGGCCTTTCCTACTTCCTCGTATATCCGTCCCAACGTGCGGCACAACCGAAAATTCGAGCCCTCGCCGACATCTTGCTGCGGCTTGCGCGAGAAGACTGACCTGCTCTTTTCCCGTCGCGCCGGTTTGGTCAACGCTTGTGGACAACCGAGTCGAGCACGAAGCTGGTCGTCATGTTCTGCACACCGTCCATCGCACTGATCTTCGCCCAGATATCGCTGACGCGCTCGTGCGTGGGCGCCTCTATCTGCACCAGCAAATCGACCTCGCCGCTGAGCACCGCGCAATCGCGCACCTCGGCGATCCGCTCGAGTGCGGCAAGCACGTCCGCACCGCGCATCCGGTCCTTGCGGTAAACCAGCATCACGGCGCGCACCGGCACGACCTCGTCGGGCAATGCGAGCCGCACCGTATAGCCTGCAATGATGTTCAGCGCTTCGAGCCGGTCGATCCGGTTCCGGACCGCCTGCCTGGACAGACCGATCCTGTCGGCCAGCACCGCGAGCGGAATCCGCGCATCGGCACACAACGCGTCGATTATCTTCTGGTCCAGGCCGTCGATCTTCATTCGCTGAACCCGGTATGCCGGGCGCCGCGTGCATCGACCGCGTCGCGTAATGCCGCGATGTGGTCGGGGCCGATTCCGCAGCATCCGCCGACGATCTGCGCGCCCAGCGCAAGCCACTGCTCCGCCCATCTTGCATAGCCGGGCGGATCGACGTCGCCGCGCAAACCGTGGAGTTCCTCGTTCGCACGCGCATCGGCGCGCTGAGGCGGAAACGCGTTCGCATAGGCACCGATCACGAGCGACGTCCCCGTTCGCGCAAGCGTGCGCTGCACCGTCTCGATCGCCGCACCCATCGCCTCCGGCTGGCTGCAATTGAACAGCAGCGCGGTCGCGCGCGCGGACACGGCGGCGTCGATCGCTTCGTCGAGCGTCTGCCCCGATCGCAATACCGGCGTGGCGCCTGCTTCGGCGTCATCGCGCAGCGTGAACGAGACCCAGAGCGGCTTCGGATTCTCACCCAGCGCTCGCCGGACCGCGCCGATCTCGTCGGTCAGGCTCTGCGTCTCGGCCAGCCACAGGTCGACGTACGGATCGAGCCCATCGACGAGCGTCGCCAAGATGGCATCGGCGCGCGCCGCGTCGAACAGGTCGGGGCGGTAGGAACCGCCCGTCGGCGGAAGCGATCCTGCAACGCGCACGGGCCGCCCTGCGCGGTCCGCCGCTTGCCGCGCGAGTTGCCCCGCAAGGGCCGCGAGTGCGACTCCGTCGCGACGGAACCGCTCGTCGCCGATATGGAACGGTACGACCGCATAGCTGTTCGCGGTGATCACGTCGGCACCCGCCGCGACGAATGCGTCGTGCGCAAGGCCGACGTAATGCGGCGCTTCCATCAGCGCGAGCGCCGACCACTCCGGCTGCCTGAACGGCGCTCCCATCCGCGCCAGTTCGCGCCCCATGCCGCCGTCGAGTACTGTGATGTCATGCATAGTCCGTGCTCCGTCGTTGCAATCCGCGCATCTCGTGCCCGAATCGATTCAAAGGTCGGCGCGACGCGCGCGAGTCGTCGATCGAGCGTGCGCGCTGGTCCGTGTCAGATCTGCTCCAATGCTTGCGCGACATCGCTTTTCAGGTCGTCGATGTGCTCGATGCCGACCGAATAGCGGATGAAATTGAGCGGAATGTCGGCAGCGCGCATTTGCTCCGCCGACATCGTGCCCGCCCACATGGATGCCGTATGGATCGCGAGCGAATCGACGCCGCCGAGATTGCCTGCATTCAGGGGCAAGCGCAGCGCCTCGACAAAGCGCTGCGCTTCGCCGTAGCCTCCTCGCACGCCGAACGCCACCACACCGCCGAAGCCGCGCATCTGCCGGCATGCGAGTGCGTGCTGCGGATGGCTGCGCAGGCCCGGATAAAACACGCGTTCGATCTTCGCGTGCGCTTCGAGGAATTCGGCGAGCGCCTGGGCGTTCGCGTTGATCCGCTCGACCCGCATCGGCAGCGTGCGCAGCCCGCGCAGCAGCAGCCACGCGTCCATCGGGGACAGCACCGAGCCGAGCGTGATGTGCGTATGCCAGATCTGCTCGGCGAGCACGCGGCTCGTACAGATCACGCCGCCGGTCAGGTCGTGATGGC
Source organism: Burkholderia sp. LK4 (assembly GCF_001043615.1). Classification (NCBI taxonomy): domain Bacteria; kingdom Pseudomonadati; phylum Pseudomonadota; class Betaproteobacteria; order Burkholderiales; family Burkholderiaceae; genus Burkholderia; species Burkholderia sp. LK4. Next base: position 30,689 of record NZ_LDUL01000025.1, on the reverse strand, counting down.
CGCCCAGATACTTGGTCGCGCTGTGCACGACGATGTCGACCCCGAGCCGGTGCGGCTGCTGGTTGACCGGCGACGCGAACGTGTTGTCCGCGAGCGTCAGGATGCCGCGCGCCCTTGCGATTTCCGTCACCGCGGCGATGTCGGTCACGAGCAGCAGCGGATTGACCGGCGACTCGAGCACGATCAGCCGCGTGTTCGGGCGGATCGCACGATCGAACGCGCCCACGTCGGTCTGGTCGACGAACGTCACCTCGACGCCGAACCGGCGCAGCATGTCGTCGAGCATTTTCGTGGTGCTCATGTAATGACGCGTCTGGCCGACGACGTGATCGCCGGCCTTCACGACACTGAGGATCGCGGTCGCGATCGCGCCCATTCCGGATGCGGTGACGAGCGCGGTCTCGGTGCCTTCGAGCTCCGCCATGACCGCCTTCACGCGCTCGTGAACCGGATTGCCGTAGCGGGTGTAGTTGCGCGGATGCTGCGGCACGCTCGACATCTCCGCAAACTCCTCGCTGCCGGCTGCCTTGAACACCGCCGAATAGTGAATCGCCGGCGCGACCGACTTCTCGTCGGTCACGTCGCGGTCCGCAGCCAGCGCCAGCGTTTCAAGCTTGTATCCCATGTCGTCCTCGGATCGTTCGTTGTGTCGCGTTATGCAGCGTCCGTCACGCACGCGCGCTGCCCAGATGGCGATTCAGCAGACCTTCGACACGTTTGAGCACGGTCGAAAGCACCGCAGTGATACCGACGTACACGATGCCGGCCAGCATCAGCGCGTCGGTCGTATAGGTTTCGATGGAGATGCGGCGCGCGACACCGGTCAGGTCGAGCACGGTGATCGTGCTGGCCAGCGCGGTCGACTTCAGTTGCAGCACGATCTCGTTGCCGAGCGTCGGCGCGACGATGCCGATCGCGCGCGGCACGATCACGAACCAGGTGAGCATGAACCGGCTCATCCCGAACGCGAGCGCGGCTTCCTTCTCGCCGGCGGGGACGCCGGCAATCCCGCCCCGGATGTCTTCGGCCATGTACGCCGCGAGATTGAGCGTCAGCGCGCACAACGCACACGAGAACGATCCGCCGACCAGCAGCCACAGAGGCGACGCACGCACGACCGAGAACTGCGCAAGCCCGTAATACAGCACGAAAATCTGCACCAGCAGCGGTGTGCCGCGAAACACCGACATGAACAGGCGGCTCGGTGTCGACAGCCACGGGCGTGCCGACGTGCGCGCGACCGCCAGCGGCACCGCAAGCGCGAATGCAAGCGTGCACGACAGCACCAGCAGTTCGAGCGTGATCCATATGCCGCGCGCGATATCCGGGCCGGACTGCACGATGAGGGAAAGAAAGTCGTTCATCGCATGGCCCTCCTCAGGTGCGCTTTGCGTAACCGCGGCCCGCGATGCGCTCGAGCCATGCGAACACGGGGTTGGATGCGGCGAGAAAGCCGAAATAGACGATGCCGACCGTCACGTAGAAGACGAATGGCTGCTTGGTGAACTGCGCGGCGATGTTGGCCTTGCGCAGCATGTCCTCGAGCCCGACGATCGACACCAGCGAGGTGTCCTTCAGCAGGTTCTGCCACATGTTGTTCAGGCTCGGCAGGCAGATGCGCCACGCCTGCGGCAGGCGCACATGCCACAGTGTCTGCGCGCGTGTCATTCCATACGCGCGCGCCGCCTCGATCTGTCCGGCCGGCACCGCGATGAACGCGCCGCGGAACATCTCCGACGCGTAGGCGCCGAACACCACGGCGAGCGCGATCACGCCGGCGGAAAACGGGCTGATGACGATGGCGCCAGCGAATTGCGCGTTGAGCAGATGCGACAGCCCGAAGTAGCAGATCAGCAGGATCAGGAACTCGGGAATGCCGCGCAGGAAATTGGTCAGCGCATAGGTCGCATGTCTGAGCCACCCCAGGCTCGACAGCTTTGCCGATGCGCCGGCGATGCCGAGCAGCATGCCGACGCACAGTGCGGCGACCGCGAGCTCCAGCGTGACGAGCGCGCCAGCCGCGATCTGCGCGCCGTAGTTCACCAAGATGTCCATCGTTATATCGCTCCTTGTGAGCCCGATTCGCGCAGGCCGCCGTCCGGCGACCGCGCGGTCCCGATGCGCGGTTATTGCGGCGCGATGCTGAACGGGAAATAGCGCTTGTTGGCTGCGGCGAACGTGCCGTCCGCCTGCACCTGCGCGATGCCCTTGTCGAACAGCGCCTTCAGCGGCGCGTCGCCCTTGCGTACCGCGATCGCCGTACCGTCGCCGAAGATCTCCGCATCGGCAATCGGCTTGCCGACGAAGTCGAAGCCTTCCTTCCTGCCGGCCTTCGTCAGCCAGTCGTACGCGACCGTGTTGTCGGCGAACACCGCATCGACGCGCCCGGCCTCGAGATCGAGCCAGGCCTCGTCGAGCGTCTGATAGACCTTCACGTTGACCCCCGACTTGCCCGCCGGCAGGCGGCGGCGCAGATAGGATTCGTGCGTCGAGGCCGTCTGAACGCCGATCGTCTTGCCGCGCAACGTGGCGGCGTTGTCCGTGATGCCCGAGCCCTGCTTCGCGACGAGCTGCACGGGTGCCGTCGTGAAAATGCGCGTGAAGTCCACCGACTGCTCGCGCTCCGGCGTCTTCGACATCTGCGCGAGCACCGCATCGATCTGTTTCGCCTTGAGCGCCGGAATCAGCGCGTCGAAATCCATCGTCACCCACTGGCACTTGACCTTCATCGTGTCGCACATCTTCTTGCCGATGTCGATCTCCATGCCCTGCAGCTTGCCGGATGCATCCTTGTATTCGAACGGCGCGTAATCGGCGAGCGTACCGATCCGCACGACCTGCTCGGCATGCGCGACCGATCCGAGCAATGCCGCGCCCACGCACAGCGACTGAAGCAGCTTCTTCATGGTTTCCTCTCCCGTTGACAACGAATCCGCATCAGATGATGCTGGACAGAAACTTCTGGAAACGCGCCGATTTCTGGCTCGCGAACACCTCATCGGGACTGCCGTCTTCCTCGATTCTTCCCTGGTGGACGAACACGACGCGGTTCGCGACTTCGCGCGCAAATCCCATCTCGTGCGTGACGACGAGCATCGTGCGTCCCTCGTCGGCCAGCGAGCGCATCACCTTCAATACTTCGCCGACGAGCTCGGGATCGAGCGCGGACGTCGGCTCGTCGAACAGCATCACGTCGGGGTCGGTCGCGAGTGCACGTGCAATCGCGACGCGCTGCTGCTGGCCGCCCGACAGCTGGTTCGGATAGTGTTCGCACTTGCCGGCGAGCCCGACCCGTTCGAGCATCGCGATCGCCTTGTCGCGTGCGTCGCGCTTCGGCACGCCGAGCACGCGCGCCGGCACGAACATCACGTTCTGCAGCACGGTCATGTGCGCCCAGAGATTGAACTGCTGGAACACCATCGCGAGCTTGCGGCGCACGCGCATCACCTGCTGCGCATCGGCCGCGACGAGCGCGCCGTCGCGGCCCGCCGGCTTCAGCGCGAGCGTTTCGCCGTTCACGCAGATCCGGCCGCGGTCGGGCATTTCCAGCAGGTTGATGCATCTGAGGAACGTACTCTTGCCCGACCCGCTGCTGCCGAGGATCGATACGACCTCGTGATTCCTCGCGGTCAGCGAGATGCCCTTCAGCACCTCGACACCGCCGAACGACTTGTGAATATCCTCGACCACCAGCGCGTCCGCCGCCGGTTTGCATGCAGGAATTGCTGCTGGCATCCTCGACTCCTTCTTCGATACGTTGCTCACCACACCGCTTCGGTTCGCGCCGGCCCGCCAGGCGCCGGCGCTTGTGCATCAGCTCGACAGCCGCCGGTTGCGCCTGAAGCACACCACCTTCGGCTGTGTCATTTCCGTCATCGCGAACCGAACGCCTTCGCGGCCCAGCGACCCATGCTTGAATCCGCCGAACGGCATGCCGTCGAAGCGGTAATCGGACGAATCGTTGATCATCACGCCGCCCGCCTGGAGTCGCTCGGCCGCGCCGAGCGCCACCTCCAGCCGGCTGGTGAACACGCCAGCATGCAGGGAGCTCTCCGACGCGTTGGCCGCGTCGAGCGCCTGCTGCAGGTCGGTGAATTTCTCGATCGTCACGACCGGCGCGAACACCTCGTCGGTCCATACGCGCGCGTCGTGCGGCACATCCGCCAACACCGTCGGTTCGTACAGCGCCCCGCGCCGCCGATGGCCGGTCAGCACCGTCGCACCGCGCGACACCGCTTCGTCGACCCAGCGTTCGACGCGGATCGCCTGTTCCTCGCCGATCATCGGCCCCATGTCGGTCGCATCGTCCAGTGGATCGCCGACGACCATCCTGCCGGTCAGCTCGACGAAATACCGGACGAACGGCTCGTATGCCGCCTCGGCGACGAAGATCCGCTGCGTGCCGATGCAGTTCTGTCCCGCTGCCCAGAACGCACCCGACACGCAGGATTCGGCGGCATCCTTCAGGTCGCAGTCGGCCATGACGATCACCGGCGCATTTCCACCGAGATCCATCGCGACCTTCTTGAGCCCAGCATCGCGCGTGATGGCTTCGCCGGTCTGCGGGCCGCCGGTAAAGGTCACCATCCGGATCCGCCGGTCGCGCACCAGAGCCGACGCGATATCCGCGCCGCCGTGCACGATCTGCAGCGCGTCGCGCGACGCCCCGGCTTCCCACAGAACCTCGACGAGCGCCTGCGCGGACAGCGGCGCGAGCAACGAGGGCTTCAGGATGACCGCATTGCCGGTCGCGAGCGCCGGCCCGAGCTTGTGTGCAACGAGGTTCAGCGGGTCGTTGAAGGGCGTGATCGCGAGAATCACGCCCAGCGGCTCCAGCGTGTAGTAGCCGCTGCGATCCTCGGAGCCGGGATACCCGTCGAACGGGATCGTCTCGCCGGCCAGTCGCTTCGCTTCCTCGCCCGACAGGCGCAGCGTGTTCACGCAGCGCGCGACTTCCTTGCGGGCCTGCCGCAGCGGCTTGCCCGCTTCGAGCGCGATCGTGCGTGCAAATGTCTCCGCCTGTGCTTCCACGCTCGCGGCCGCGCGAAACAGGATGTCGGCCCGCCGGCTGCGTGGCAGGGTTGCGGCCGAGCGCGCGCCGTCGAGCGCGCGCTCGACAAGGGCCGGTGCCGCATCGGCTCGCGACAGTCGAACCTGGCCGACGATCGAGCCGTCATAGGGCGACCGGACATCGGCCACGCCGGCTCCCGTGCAGTCGGCCATCACCGCATCGCGCGCGCTCATGCCGCCACCTCGTGCGAGGCTGCGCCGATTCTGTCCGCGAGTTCGATCAGGTCGGAGAGAATCGCGAACGCCGTTTCCTCACGGCCGGCCCCCGGCCCGCTGATCGTCACGCCGCCGAGCACGTCGGTGTCGAACGTGATCGCGTTCGTCACGCCGCTCGCGGCAAGCAGCGGATGGCCGGCCGGGAGCTTGCGCGGTTCGACGCTCGCGGTCACGGTGCCGTCCGGATGACGGACGGCAGAACCGATCAACCGCCACGACATGCGCTCCGCCGCCGCCGCGCGCACGTCGTGCTCGGTCAATTCCACGATGCCGCGGCACGTCACGTCGCCCCGCTTGAGGCCGGCATTCCACAGCGCGTTCGCCAGAATCACGACTTTCAGCTGTACGTCCGAACCGTTGACGTCGGCCGCCGGATTCGCCTCCGCATAGCCGCGCTGCTGCGCATCCCGGATCGCCGCATCGAAGCTCGCGCCGGCCTCGACCTCACCGAGCACGTAATTCGACGTGCCGTTCAGGATGCCGGCGAAACCGTTGATGTCGCAGCCGCGCAGCGAGGTCGCGAGCTGCCGCAGCACCGGCGTGCCGCTCATCACCGTGCCCTCGTACATCACGCACGCACCCGATTGCGCGGCGATCCGCGCCAGTGCCGGCTGCGCGAGCGCGATCGGCCCCTTGTTGGTCGTGATCACGTGCTTGCCGCATTCGAGCGCGGTCCGGCAATGCGACAGCGCAGGCTCGCCGGTGTTCGGATCCGTGAAGGTCGCCTCGATGACGACATCCACGTGATCCGACGCGATGGCCTTCAGCACCGCACCGAGGCCGACGTCCGGCGACACCAGCGTGCCGGGATCGCGGCGCAGCGCTTCCGCATCGACGCCCCGCCGCGCGGTTTCGTCGAGGACATCCAGCGCGATACCGCGAGGATTCGTCGCGATCCCGAGCCGCAGGTCGGCGACCATCGTCACCGATACGTCGAGTCCCGCCGCCCCCAGCATCCCGCGCTTCTTTTTGAGCAGTTCGACCAGTCCCTGATTGACTCCGCCGAAACCGACCAGTGCCAGTTTGAGTTCCATCTCGATCATCTCCTGTTCATTGACCACACGACACAGGTTAGTTATGCGAATCGATTTTCAAATTAGTCGTTTCGCCCGATTCAGGTCGTCATCCATTTCGGTTTGTCATGCGGGACGGACGGATCGCCCGTTCCCGCGCGAAACAGGTACGTCAGGTGGCCGGCGGTTCGTCGTCGCCGTCCTTGTCGACCGGCACGAACAGCCCGACCTTGACCGCACTCAGCACGACATTCGTGTTGATCCGGCGGATCATCGGGTTGCTCTGCATGATCCGCGCGGACAGCCGGTCGTACGCCTCGACGTCGTGCGCGGTGATGATCGCGATCAGGTCGACGGAGCCGGTCACGTAGTAGATCTGCTGGATTTCGTCATGCGCCTTCGACCACTCGCGGAACCTGGCGACCGTCTCGTAGTTTTCGCGTTCGATCTCGATTGCCGCAATGAACGTCATCGGCCTGCCGACCGCCGCGCGATCGACCACCGCGATTTCCGCCGAAATGATCTTTTCGGTGCGCATGCGCTTCAGGCGCTTCTGCACGGCCGAGGTGGACAGGCCGATCCGTTCGGCAATGGCGTCCGCCGTCGCGGTGCAATCGCGCTGGACGATATTCAGGATCTTGCGGTCGAAGGAGTCGAGTGCGTCGGTCATGGCGTGGCCTGCCGGAGAACGGGTGCTTGCGTCAAAGATAAAAAGGGCGGGCCGACCTGAGCCCGACCAGATGCCGGACACGGTCGAACGCGGTAACCAGCGTTTCGCGCCACTGCGCGACTGGCCCGCGGATGCATACGGGTTCGAAATGGATCGTGTCCACTCCTGCAGGAATACGGAACGGGCGCTCGATGCCATCGTCCGATTCGGTCACGAGTGCGGTGCCGTCGACTTCGGTCAGGCTCATCAACAGATGGGCGGGCGCAGTCGCGCCAAGCAGGTTGCGCAGGGGCGACTCGTTCGCGGACAACTGTTCGAGCAACGGCAGCTCGTACGCGCCGGGCCACCAGGTGTCGTGCTCGTCGAGCCACGGGCCGACGCCCGGCATGCCGACCATCTCGAGGACCTGGTCCGCACCGAGATGCGCATAGGCGCGACACCGGCCCGCCTCGTCGGTCGAAGCGCGCGCCAGCCAGCCGCCGGCGCTCGGCACGGAGTCCGTCAACACGACGTTCGCAGGCTTCAGTCGGCCGAGCATTTCAGCCGCGCTTGCAGCGGATCGGCGCCCTTCGCAGGATCGCTGTGCGTGATCCGGAACGATACGGCACACCCACTTGGGACCCTCCTGCAAGGCGGCGGGGACGTCGCCGGACCGGACTTGGGCGGTTCGCCTGCGGGCGTGTTCAACGATGACGATTGGCGTGTCCGGCATACAACTCTCTCGTGCTTGCGGGGCCGCGTCGCAGCGATGCTGGCGCGCTTCATGGATCGGCCGACGGTGTTGGGGCTGGAGAAATCATATCGCCTCGATGCGACTGAAAAAATCTCAACCGAATCGAACATCGACGTAAAACGTCGAAAAATACGGCTTCCAGGACGTTTTGCATCCAACCAGACGCCGGCCAGTCCGGCATCCGTCGCGAACGCCAAACCCGCAGGTCAATCCGATGCACCGAACAGTTGAATCACGACACCACGCAGCCATCGATTGCCCGCCTCATGGTGATATCGCGCATGCCAATGCTGCCGTACCGCAAAGCCGTCGACCGGGATCGGGCACGCATGAACCGCCAGATCGCTCGCCTGAGCCAGTGTCTGGCCGATATGACGGGGTAGCGTCGTAATCAGGTCGGTCGTCTGGACGATCGCCCCCAGCCCCAGAAAACCCGGCAGCTCCAGCACGACGTCGCGCTCGATGCGCGCCTGCCGCAGCGCCTGCTCGAGGAGTTGCGCGCCCGTTCCCGCCGTAATGGCGACATGTCCTTCGGAACGATACTGCTTCGCCCCGAGGCGACCGCGAATCCTCGGGTGATGCCGGTTGGCCAGGCATACCCAGTCCTGGTCGTACAGCTTCTGCTGATAAATGCCGCCGCCGAGCCACGGCACATAGCCGATCGCGAGATCGGCTTCGCCGGATTCGAGCGCGCGCTCCGTATTGCCGTCGATCCGTGCGGCTTCCAGCCGGACGCCGGGCGCCTGCGCCCGGACATGGGCCAGCAGCCGCGGAAGCAGCGTGATGTGGCTCGCGTCGGTCATGCAGATGCGAAACCGTCGCTGGGCCGTCGCCGGATCGAACGCGATCTCCCACGCGGTGAAGCGCCGCAGGGATTCGAGAATTTCCCGGCATGGCCCGATCAGCGCGTCGGCTTGCGGTGTCGGCGCCATGCCGCCGGGCGTCCGGATGAAAAGCGGATCGTGCAGGTGTTCCCGCAAGTGCCCGAGCCAGATGCTGACCGTCGGCTGGCTCTGGCCCAGTTGCTCGGCTACGCGCGTGACGCTGCGCACGTCGTACAGGAGATCGAAAAGCTGAAGCAGCTTCAGGTCGGGCAGGTCGGCGGGCATCGTAGCGTTATTGTCCATCGCAATGACGCCATTGTATCCATTGCATTGGCGGCATGAGCGGCAACGCCTATCGTGATGCCATACGTCAGCTTTGCATGGGACCGGAGTAAGGCGCCAAAGCGCCAACTCCGGTCGACACAGGAGAATCCATTGAAAATAGCAATTCTGGGCGCCGGCGCACTGGGCTGCGCGATCGGCGCCACCCTCACCCAAGGCGGCCATGAGACCTGGCTGATCGACCGCTCGCCCGCGCATGTCGATGCGATGAGCCGCGACGGCCTGCGCGTCGACGATGCCGGCGGCACCCGCCACGTGCGCGTCCACGCGACGACCCGGGCTGCCGATGTCGGCGTGGCCGACCTGGTGGTGGTGCTGGTCAAGTCGTTCCACACCGATGCGGCCATCCGCGGCGCCCAATCGCTGGTGGGGCCGGATACCGCCGTGCTGTCGCTGCAGAACGGCCTCGGACACGAGGACATCCTGATCGACGTCGTCGGCCGCGAGCGCGTCCTCGCGGGCAAGACCTACGTCGGCGGCGTGCTGCGCGGCGCGGGTCATATCGAATCCGGCGTGATCGGCAAATACACCTACATCGGCGAACTCGACGGCCGCATCACACCGCGTGTCGAGGCGATCGCCGCGGCGTTCAATGCCGCCGGCCTCGCCACGACGATCAGCGACAACATCGTCGGCACGATGTGGGACAAGCTGCTGGTGAACGTCGCGACGGGTGCGCTGACGGGCCTGACCGGCCTCACCTACGGGCAGCTTTACGACGAGCCGCTGCTGAAGGCGACGTCGCTCGCGGCCGTGGCCGAGGCGATCGCGGCGGCGCAGGCTGCGGGCGTGAAGCTGTCGATGACCGATCCCGAACAGGCATGGACGTTGGCCGCCGAGGGGCTGCCCGCGACCTTCAAGACGTCGATGCTGCAAAGCCTGGAGAAGGGCTCGATCACCGAGATCGACTTCATCAACGGTTCGGTCGTGCGCTGGGGCCAGCGCTACGGCGTGCCGACACCGGTCAATGCGACGCTCGTCGCGTGCATCAAGGGGCTGGAACGCGCGATGGCCGACCGCCAACGGCAGGAGGCGGCCGCATGAATGCCAAGAAAGCCTATCTCGAACACGTCGCGATCTGGGTGAAGGACATCCGCTGGCACATCCGTTTCTTCGAGGACGTGCTCGGCATGACGCTGCGCGAAGTGGACGGCACGCTCGACGCACCGCGGCAGTACTGGACGCTCGGCGGCCTGCAGTTCATCCACGCGCCGGAATACGAAGGCCCGGAAGGCCGGCTCGCCCATCTCGGCGTGATGTGCGAAGACCTCGAGGCCGCGCTGGCCGCGGCCCAACAATTCGGCGTGACGGAAATGCCGCAGGGGCGCAACTGGCTTCGCCTGCCCGACGGGCTCGCCGTCGAACTGATCCAGGCCCGGCCGGCTTCCTGCGTCGCACAGGCGCTGGCAATCAACCCGCGTGCGGAGGCATGAGCATGACGATCGTCGAAAAATACTGGGACGACGCCCGCGAGGGTGACACGTGCACGAGCCCGAACTACGTCGTGACCAAGGAGCGCATTCTCGCGTACGCCGACCTCACCGGCGACCATACGCCCGTCCACGTCGACGAGGAATACGCGAACGCGAGCCATTTCGGGTGCCTCGTCGCGCACGGGCTGTTCGGCCTGTCCATCGCCGACGGCCTGAAGACGCAGAGCGACTATCGCTTTCTGCCGGGCATGTCGCTCGGCTGGACCTGGGATTTCCTGCTGCCGATCAAGGTCGGCGACGTGCTGCACGTGAAGTTCCGCGTCGGCTCGATGCGGGCGAGCAAGAGCCGCCCGGACTGGGGCATCGTCGTGCTGCCGTCGGAGCTGATCAATCAGGACGGTCAGGTCGTTCAACGCGGCGAGCATCGCCTGATGGTGCCGCGCCGCCCGGAGGCACTGTAATGCAGGCTCGCCCACTCGAAGGCATTCGCGTCGTCGACTACAGCCACTTCCTTGCCGGGCCGTATGTCGGGCGCTGTCTCGCGGCGCTCGGCGCCGAAGTCATCAAGGTCGAGCGGCCCGGGTCAGGCGACGCCGGACGGCAGCATGCGACCGTGCTCGACGACCAGCAAAGCGGCTACTTCCTGCAGCTCAACATGGGCAAGCGCGGCGTGAGCGTCAACATGAAGGACGCGCGCGGCAAGGCATTCATGCAGCGGCTGTGCGACTCGGCCGACGTGTTCATCGAGAACTATCGGCCGGGCGCGCTGGACAAGCTCGGGCTCGGTTATGCCGAACTGTCCGCGCGCAATCCGGGCCTCGTCTACTGCTCGATTTCGGCGTACGGGCATACCGGCCCCGACGCGCATCGCGCGGGCTTCGGGCTGATCGCGGAAGCCAAGAGCGGGATCATGCAGATGGTCGGCACGCCGGGCGAGCGGCCGCCGCTGCTGCGCATCTCGCTCGGCGACATGTACACCGGCATCCATGCGGTCGCGGCCATCAATGCCGCGCTGCTGGGGCGCGTGAAGAGCGGCCGCGGGCAACACGTCGACATGGCGCTGTACGACACGCTGGTATCGATGCACGAATATGCGGTGCAGTGCTACACGCTGCAGGGCGTGCTGCCCGAGCAGACCGGGCACGACATGCCGACCTCGACGCTCTACGGCGTGTTCCGCGCCGCGGACGGCGATCTCGTGATCGCCGCGCAAGTCGACGACGCGTGGAAGCGCTTCGCCGAGCTGATCGCGACGCACGGCGGCCCGGCGGGCTTCGGCGCCGATACGCGGTTTCACGACAGCACCGGCCGCAATGCGCACCGCGCGGAGATTCTGTCGGTGGTCGAGCCGTGGGTGGCCGCGCGTTCCGTCGCGTCGGTGCTGGATCTGCTGGACGGCATCGACGTTCCGTGCGCGAAGGTGCAGCGCATCGACGAGGTGTTGAACGATCCGCAGATCCAGGCCAGAGGCATGGTCGTCGAGCAACAGCATCCGCGCTACGGGACGCTGCGCCTGCCCAACCTGCCGTTCCGGTTTTCCGATTGCGATACGACGATTCGCGACGTCGCGCCCGATCTCGGGCAGCACAACGCGGAGATCGCGCGCTCCCTCGGGTTCGATCCGGCCGAAATCGACGCGATGCAGGCCGACGGCGTCCTCTACTCAAAAGCGAGCCAATGATGACCGATCAATACGCGGTGATCGGCAATCCGATCGGACACACGAAATCCCCGTTGATTCACGGCCTCTTCGCGCAGGAGACGCGGCAGGACCTCGGCTATACGGCGATCGAGGGGCCGATCGAACCGGCAGGTGCCTTCGCTGACGCGGTTCGCGCGTTTTTCGACGGCGGCGGCAAGGGCATCAACGTCACCGCGCCGTTCAAGCTCGACGCGTTCGCGATGTCGGACGAACGCAGCGAGCGCGCGCAGCTCGCGGGCGCGGCCAACGCGCTCAAGTTCGAAGGCGGCCGCATCCTGGCGGACAACTTCGACGGCATCGGGCTGGTGCGCGATATCGAAACGAACCTCAATCTGCCGATGGCCGGCAAGCGTGTCCTGGTCCTCGGTGCCGGCGGCGCGGCACGCGGCGCGCTGCTGCCGTTCCTCGAAGCCGGCCCGGCGGAACTCGTCATCGCGAACCGCGACGTCGACAAGGCGCGCGCACTGGCCGCGCAGGTTGCCGGACGCGGCCCGCTCGTTGCCAGCGGTTACGCGGATCTCACACGCATGGGGCGTTTCGACCTGGTGGTCAATGCCACGTCGGCCAGCCTGACCGGCGACCTGCCGCCGGTTCCGCCGAGCGTGTTCAGTCCGGCCGGCACGGCCTACGAACTGGCATACGGCAAGCGTCTGACGCCGTTTCTCCGGCTCGCGAAAAACGCAGGCGTACACGGGATCGCGGATGGCGTCGGCATGCTGGTCGAGCAGGCGGCCGAAGCGTTCGCGTGGTGGCGCGGCGTACGCCCCCAGACCAGCGCGGTGATCGATCGCCTGGCCGTGCCCTTTGATTGAACACGCAACGGAGATTCGCATGAAGAAGATCCTGATGCTGCACGGCATCAATCACAACATGTTCGGCAAGCGCGATCCGGCGCAGTACGGGACGATCACGCTCGCGCAGATCGATGCGCGGCTGCAAGGGCTGGCGACGGAACTGGGTGTGCAGGTGGAATCGTTCCAGACGAACCACGAAGGCGCGATGTGCGAGCGCATTCATCGCGCTTTCGAGGAACACCAGGACGCGGTGCTGATCAACGCGGGCGCATGGACGCATTACAGCTACGGCATTCGCGATGCCCTTGCGATCCTCACGTGCCCGATCGTCGAACTGCACATGTCCAACATTCACGCACGCGAGCCGTTCCGGCATCACTCCGTCCTGGCCGAGATCGTCAGCGGGCAGATTTGCGGTTTCGGTGTCCAAAGTTATCTGCTCGCGCTGAGGGCCGCGGTTTCGGCGCTCGGCGACGAATAAGCCGATTCCCGCATCGGCTGCCGATGCGGGACCGACGCGCATGCGCAGCCGTCGCCAGGGCGCGGCGTTGCGCACCGCGCGTGCTCGCCGCGCGCCGTATCGACAGGCCGCGGTCAGGTCGCACGACGGGGTCGACACATCGGGCAGTGACGACTCCCCGCATCACCGCCTTGCCCGGCACACATATCAATATCCGGAGACGACGATGACCACGACCTTGCGAGACGAGCCCAGGGGCAGGCACCAATCGAGAAAAGCCGCGATCAGCGGCTGGATCGGATCGGTGCTCGAATACTACGATTTCTTCATCTACGCCACGGCATCGGCGCTGATCTTCCCGCAGATATTTTTTCCGCACGGCAGCCCCACGACGGCCATCATCGCGTCGCTGGCCACTTACGGCGTCGGCTACGTGTCCCGCCCGATCGGCGCGTTCGTGCTGGGCCACCTCGGCGACACGCGCGGACGGAAAACCGTCCTGCTGTTCTGCATGTTCCTGATGGGCATCTCGACCGTCGGCGTCGGCCTCCTGCCGACCTATCAGCAAGCCGGGCTGATCGCGCCCGCCCTGCTGGTCACGCTGCGCCTGCTGCAGGGTTTCGCCGTGGCCGGCGAGATCACCGGCGCGAGCTCGATGATCCTGGAACACGCGCCGTTCGGCCGGCGCGGCTACTTCGTCAGCTTCACGCTGCAGGGCGTGCAGGCCGGGCAAGTGCTGGCCGCCGCCGTGTTCCTGCCGCTCGCCTACTACATGCCGTCCGCGCAATTCGATAGCTGGGGCTGGCGCATTCCGTTCCTGCTGAGTGCGCTGGTCATCGTCGCGGGACTGATCATTCGCCGCGAGGTCGACGAGTCGCCGGCCTTCGACGAAGCGGTACGCAACCGGTCGCAAGCCGGCTCGCCGGTGGCCGACGCTTTCAGGCACCACTTTCCCGACATGCTGCGCGTGGCCTGCATGTCGATGATGAACGTGATTCCGGTCGTCGCGACGATCTTCGGCGCGGCCTATGCGGTTCAGCCTGCATATGGAATCGGATTCCAGAAGGATGTCTATCTCTGGATCACGGTGGTCGGCAACATCGTTGCGATGATCGTGATTCCGTTCGTCGGCAACCTGTCCGACCGCGTCGGCCGCCGGCCGCCGATCATCGTCGGCTCGCTGGCCGCCGGGCTGCTCGCGTTCGCGTACCTGTATGCGATCAGCATCCGGAACGTGCCGCTCGCATTCGTGATGTCGATGCTGATGTGGGGCGTGGTGTACCAGGGCTACAACGCGGTATTTCCCGCCTTTTACCCGGAACTCTTCCCGACCCGCACGCGCGTCTCGGCGATGGCCATCGCGCAGAACCTCGGTACCGCGGCCACGGCGATGCTGCCCGCGCTGTTCACCGCGGTCGCGCCGCCCGGCGCCCATCACGTCTGGCTGATCGTCGGTGCGATCGCGTTCGGCATCACCGTGATCGCGTCGCTCGCGGCCTGGAGCGCACGCGAGACCAGTCGTGTCCATTTGAACGACCTGGGCCGAGCGAACGCGCAACCGGTCGGCAAGGCAGAATACGACCTGCTGCGCGCCGAGGCGCTGTCGCACGATCGCATCGCGCGCGAACCCGTGCCCGGATCCGTCGGCAGCTAGCCGGCGTTCGGCGGGGCGTCGGGTTCGGCGCCCCTTCCGCCCAGCCATTTCAGCTCGCCGCGGCCGCCCTCGCCGGGCGAGCAACCTGGCGTAACCGCAGCCCTTACTCGAAGCACGATGCCCGATACCGTGTCGAAAACCGCCATGCCGGACTCCACGCGACCCGCTCGCCTGAACTTCGCGCTCATGTTGCCGCTTCTGCTGGCGGCCCAGCCGGTGGCGACCGACAGTTACCTGCCGGCGCTGCCCGAAATCGCCGCCACGCTGGGCTCCGCCAGTGTCAGCCTCACGGTTTTCGCGCTGATATTCGGTGTCGGGCAATTGCCGATGGGCAGCCTTTCCGACCGGTTCGGCCGCCGCCCCGTCCTGCTGGCCGGCCTTGCACTCTATGCACTGTCCGCACTGGCCGCTGCGCTGGCCTCGACTGCGGCGATGCTGGTGGCCGCTCGCGCGATGCAGGGGCTGGCCATGGCCGCGATACTGGTATGCGCCCGTGCGACAGTGCGCGACCGGTATTCGGCGGGCGACGGCCCGTACGTGATGGCGCGCGGTTTCATGGGGATGGGAATGATGGCGTTCCTCGCCCCGATCCTCGGTGCGTATGTCGCACAGCAAGCCGGATGGCGATGGGTGCTCGCGGGGATGAGCGTGTATGCGTTCGGGCTGCTCGTCATGTGCTGGTACGGCTTCGAGGAAAGCTTCGCGCGAAGCGCGCCGAGCCGGGACTCGACCCGGGAGGTGCGCGAGATATTCGGCAATGCCCCGTTCAGGGTATGGACACTGCTGGCCGCGTCGACGTACACCGGCATGTTCTGCTTTCTGCTGCTGTCTCCGGCCATCTACATCGGGCAGTTCGGCATCTCGCCCCAGCGTTATGGCTGGATACCGGCGAGCGGTACGCTCGTCTATGTCCTGAGCACGTTCGGCTGCCGCGTGCTGCTGCGCCGTCAGAGCATGTTGCGAACGGTGCGGCAAGGCGCAACGCTGAGCCTCTGCGGCGCGGTGATCCAGGCATTGGGGTGCGCGCTGCTTCCCGGCAGCATCTGGCCGCTGCTCGTCGGGCATGGCGTGTATTGCCTCGGCCACGGAATCCATCAGCCGTGCGGGCAGGCAGGGGCGGTCAGCGGCCTACCTCAACTTGCAGGCCGCGCCGTATCCTGGTCCGGCTTCATCATGATGTTTTTCGCGTTCAGCGTAGGACAAACGGCAGCGGGATTCGCCGATCCGCGTTATCAAGCTGGCGCATGGCCGATGGTTGTGCCGATGCTCGTCGTCGGCGTGACGCTGGTAACGATTGCGTATGCGTGGCTGCCAAAAGTCATCCACGCGACCTTGGTCGCACGGTAATCCCCTCGATTTCCACGATCCGACGACCTGCCGCCGCGCAAGGATCACACGCCTCAAAGAGACCGGGCTCTCGCCGGCCCGTTACGTGCCGGCTGCGCGGGTCGGGTGTGCGAAGGCACGGCTGGAGCGGGCCGACCGGCCACTCGAACGGATAGCCGAACGATCGGGATCCGGAAGCGTGGACGCGTTGCAGCGTGCGTTTGCAACATGCGTCGGCGCATCACCGCGGGACTATCGTGCGCGGTTCGGGCAACCACGGCGGGCAAACCCGAAGACATCGGTTTCAGGCAACGCAACGCGCCTGGCACCGGCGGAATCATGCACAATGCACCGCATCTGAGTGGCGGAGATTTGCCTGTGGGGATCAACTTCGATTTAACCGACTTGCAGGCATTTCGCGCCGTCGTGGAAACGGGCAGCTTCCGAAAGGCCGCCGACGCAGTCAACATTTCCCAGCCGGCCTTGAGCCGTCGTATCGACAAGCTCGAGGAAGCGCTCGGCGTGCGACTGTTCGAGCGCACCACGCGCAGCGTCTCGCTCACCACGGTCGGGCGCGTGTTCGCGCAGAGTGCCGAACAACTGCTCGACGATCTCGATGCCGCCCTGCTCGGCATTCGCGACGTTTCATCGAGCCGCCTGGGCCATGTGACGATCGCATGCGTGCCGTCGGTCGCCTACTACTTTCTTCCCGCCATCGTCGCGCGCTATCATCAGCGCTTTCCGCGCATCCGGGTGAAGCTGCTCGATGCGAGCGCCAACGAGGTGCTCGGGGCCGTCATCAGCGGCGAGGCGGATTTCGGCGTGAGCTTCATCGGCAGCCAGGAGGCGGAGATCGAGTTCAAGGTGCTGCTCCAGGAACGCTTCGTTGCCGCCTGTCGCCGCGACCACCCGCTCGCGCGCAAGAAGCGCGTGACCTGGAACGAGCTTTACGAGCACGATTACGTGTCGGTCGACAAGACTTCCGGCAACCGTCTGCTGCTCGACCAGGCGCTGACCGCCGTCGCGCCGCGCGCGCCGAGCGTCTGCGAGACACGCCACGTGACGACCCTGCTCGGATTGATCGAAGCGGGGCTCGGCGTCGCCGCGGTCCCGTCGATGGCGATGCCTGGGCATGACCACCCGATCCTCACGAGCGTGCCGCTCGTCGAACCGGTCGTCAAACGGCGCGTGGGAATCGTGAAGCGGCGCGGACGACCGCTCACACCGGCCGCCGAGGCATTTCATCGGATGGTCATCGACGCGAAGCGTGGCGGGACCGCAAGCAGTGGCGCATCGGCATAACGACGACAGAGAGACACGAAGGAAGACCGGACAGTGAGGTTGGCCAGGCCGCTTGGATCGCTTTACGTGCAGGTTCTGCTCGCGATGATGCTCGGCATGGGCATCGGTCACGCGTGGCCCGCGGCGGGCACGATGCTCAAGCCCCTCAGCGATGCGTTCGTCGGCCTGGTCAAGATGACCATCGCGCCGATCGTCTTTTGCACGATCGTCTCGGGCATCACGTCGCTGGCGAACGGGAAGGCGATCGGCCGCACGATCGTGCGGGCACTGGCGCTCTTCTATCTGTTGACCGCCGCTGCGCTCGCGCTCGGACTCGTCACCGCATATGTGCTGCAGCCCGGCGCCGGCATGCACGTCGATGTCCACCACCTGGATCCAGGCATCCTCGCTCCGTATGCGAAGCATGCGGAGCCGCGGGGGCTTGTCGCGTTCGGGCTGAGCGTGATTCCGGACACGATGCTCGGCGCGTTCGCCAAAGGCGAAGTGTTGCCGGTGCTGCTGCTGTCGCTGTTGTTCGGCTTCTCGCTGAATGCGCACCCGCGGGCCGGCCGGCCCGTTCTTGCGCTGATCGACGGTGTCGCCCAGGTCGTCTTTCGCGTGCTCGCGATGATCATGCGGCTCGCGCCGCTCGGCGCATTCGGCGCGATGGCGTTCACGGTGGGCCGTTTCGGCATCGGTTCGGTCGGCTCGCTCGCGAAGCTGATGGCGTCCTTCTACGTGGCCTGCGTGCTGTTCGTCGCGCTGGTGCTCGCACCGCTCGCGCGACTGCATGGTTTCGCGCTGTGGCGGCTCCTGCGCTACATGCGCGAAGAATTGCTCATCGTCCTCGCGACGTCGTCCACGGAGCCCGTTCTGCCGCGTCTGATCGTCAAGCTGGAGGCACTCGGCTGCGACAAGGGCATCGTGGGGCTCGTGCTGCCGGCGGGCTATTCCTTCAATCTGGACGGTACCGCGATCTATCTGACGCTCGCGGCATTGTTCATCGCCCAGGCGTGCGACGTGCCGCTCTCCGCGTCGCAGATCGCGGTGATGCTCGCCATCATGCTGCTCACATCGAAGGGGGCGGCCGGTGTGTCCGGTAGCGGGCTGGTCGCGCTGGTCGCCACACTCGCCGTCATGCCCGACCTGCCCGTCGCCGGCGTCGCACTGCTGGTCGGCATCGATCGCTTCATGTCGGAGGCGCGTGCCCTGACCAGCGTGATCAGCAATGCGTGCGCGGTGATCTTCGTTTCGCTGTGGGAAGGTGCGTGCGATCGTACGCGTCTTGCGCAGAGGCTCGCGGCGGGCGGGCCGGCCTCGCCGGACGGGGCCGATGACAACGGTGTCGCGGGAGACGGCGGCGGTGACGGGAAGGCGGTCTGACACCAGCCTTCCCGTCGATCAGGCTCAATGAGCGGAAGCGGAATCCAGCCCGGTCGATTGCACGTCGGCCTGCACGTCGGGCGACGCCAGATAATCGAGCAGCGCCTTCGCTTCCTTCGGATGCTGCGCGCCGACGGGGATGCCGGCAGCGAAGCGCGTGACGGACTGCAGCGATTCGGGAATCTTGCCGACGAAGGTCGCACCGTGGACGGGCAGCAGCTCGCTGACCTGCTGGAAGCCGATTTCGTAGTCGCCGTTCGCGACGACAGACGCCACCGGAATCCGCGGGATCATCTTCGCCTTGGACTTCACCTGCTCCTCGATGCCGAGCTTCCTGAACAACTCGCGTTCGATATACACGCCGCTCGCGCTGTCCGAGTAGGCGATCGACTTCGCGTGCAGCAGCACCTGCTTGAGACCTTCGGCGGTGCTGATGTCGGGCTTTGCCGCGCCGTCGCGCACGACCATGCCGATGCGCGAATCGGCCAGCTCGACGCGGGATCCCGGGATGACCTTGCGTTGCTTGATCAGTTCGTCCAGCGCGTAACCGACCATGATGACGGCGTCGGCGGGCTCGCCGCGCGCGAGCCGGTTCGGAATCGCTTCGGGCGACTTGCCCATCGACGGGCCGAGCGCGGTGTCGAGCGTATTGCCGGTCGTGGACGCGAACCGCGGGCCGAGCAGTTTATAAGCGGCCGTGAAGCCACCCGAGCTCATCACGTGGAGCTCGGCCGCCTGTACGTTGGCCGCAAACGCCGCGGTGGCGACGAGCGCGGTCGCGCAAAATTTCAGGAGCTGATTTCTCATGGTCGTGGTCATGCGAATTCGTGTGGGTGGGTGAGGTTTCGGATGGGCTGAACATCAATGCGCCGGCGTGAGCGTCGCCGTGCGGTGACGGTAGAGCGCGAACGTCGCAAGCAGCGCGCACACCGCGGCGAAACTCATCCAGTAGCCGGGTGCGGCCTTGTCGCCCGTCATGTGAATGAGCCCGGTCGAGATGGCCGGCGTGAAGCCGCCGAACACGGCCGTCGCGAGGCTGTAGGCGAGCGAGAAGCCCGCGACACGCACCTGCACCGGCATCACTTCGGTGAGCGCGACGACCATCGCACCGTTATAGATCCCGTACATGAACGAGAGCCAGAGCAGGACGAGCAGCATGTTGGCGAACGACGGCGCGTGAGCGAGGAACGACAGCGCCGGATAGGCGGTCAGGACGGTGAGCATCGTCATGCCGACCAGCAGCGGCCGACGGCCGAACCGATCGGACAGCGCACCGCCGATCGGCAGCCACACGAAGTTCGACACGCCGACGCAGAGTGTCACGAGCAGGCTGTCGGCGGTGCTCAGATGCAGCACCGTCTTGCCGAAGGTCGGCGCATAGACGGTGATCAGATAGAAGCTCGTGGTGGTCATCGCGACCAGCATCATGCCGGCGACCACGACGCCCCAGTTCTGAACCAGCGTGCCGAACACTTCCTTCATGCCCGGGCGATGCTTGCGCGCCTTGAATTCCTGGGTTTCCTCCAGGTTGCGGCGCAGCATGAAGATGAACGGCACGATCATGCAGCCGACGAAGAACGGCACGCGCCATCCCCAGGTGGCGATCTGCGATGCGCTCAGCCACTGATTGAGCACAAAGCCGAGGCCCGCCGCGATGACGATCGCAACCTGCTGGCTGGCCGATTGCCAGCTGGTGAAGAAGCCCTTGCGGCCGGGCGTTGCCAGCTCGGCGAGATAGACCGATACACCGCCCAGCTCGGCGCCTGCGGAGAAGCCCTGCAGCAGCCGCCCGATCAGTACGAGCACGGGCGCCAGCAGCCCGATCGACGCGTAGCCCGGCACGAACGCGATCAGGATGGTGCCGCTCGCCATGATGGACAGCGTGACGATCAGGCCCTTGCGGCGGCCTACCTCGTCGATGTACGCGCCCAGCACGATTGCGCCCAGCGGCCGCATCAGGAAGCCGGCGCCGAACACGGCGAAGGTCATCATCAACGAAGCGAACTCGCTTTGCGCAGGGAAGAAGACATTGGCGATCTGCGTGGCGTAGAAGCCGAACAGGAAGAAGTCGAACTGCTCGAGAAAATTGCCGGCCGTGACGCGAAAGATCGCGGCGGCCTTCGAACGTTCGGCCGGAAGGCTGGACGAGGGGTGCATCGAGGTGTCTCCTGAAAATCCGGAAATATGCGGGGCGGGACGATTGTCGTTTTCCGGAATGTTCTCCCGGCGTCGATCAAACGATAAGTGCGATTTTTGGAAGAATTGATGCACCGAGGTTATCAATCGACACGGCGCCGCCTGTTTCGATCAGCGCCTGCACGCCGGGCGACGTCGGTGGGCACCACGAGATGTCGAGCTGATCAAGCGAAACACTCGGCGAGGGCCGAGGATGCGCTGCTCGCCAGGATCGCCCACGATCGCCGGCGCAGCATGCTGCCTGACGAGGTGTCCGGGAAGGACCTGATGAAGTTCTACGGAGAAACCCGGGCGACCATCAAGCAGGCGCTCGTCCGCCAGGCGGATCTGCTTTTCGGCGACGCCGGTTACCGTGCGACAGGCGCCAGCGGACCAGCTCGTCTGCACCGGGACCTTCCTGGACCTCCAGATCCGCCGCGTCGGTCCGCTCCCCCGTCTCCTGATCGATAAAGCTCCACCGCACCTCGGCGCCTGTCTTTCGATTCACGAACTTCATCGGAGGCGCCGAAGCGCCGGAAACGTCCAGACTGTCCCCAATCTGGGCAAGTACCGGCATCACCGGGGCGATCTGCCAGCCCTTGTGAGTCAGGAGATATTCAAATCGCTCCGGATTCACCTGATAGCGCCTACGCTCAACGAGGCCGTTGGCCTCCAGATGCTTGAGCCGGTCGCTGAGCGTCGCGTTGGTGATGCCGGACGACTGGCGAAACTCGTCGTACCGGCTGAGCCCGCAGACAAGGTCGCGCAGTATCAGCAAGCCCCATCGGTCGCCGATCGCCGCCATGACGCCGGCAATCGGGCACACCATTCCGTCAAAACCCTTCGAGCGCATGGCCGTTTCCCTGATTAGCCCCGGCGATCGTCGCCGAGAGTGAGTCTCATTATAAGAGTCGCATGAGCGTCGACAGGACGTTTCCCCCCAAGAGCCCGCCGCCTTCCCAGTTCAAGTGCCGAAATATTCTTGTCTTGTGGGACACTCACTCTTATTATAAGAGTGAGTGTCCCACTTGTTGACCGACGTCGTCGGTGAGCGTCCGTAGCATCGAACTCAAGGAACCCATCATGCCTCCTCATGCCCCTTCCAGAATCTTCGTCATCGGCGGTACAGGCGCGCAGGGCCTGCCTGTCATCAGCGCGCTCGTCGCGGACGGCAAGTATTCCGTTCGCGCGTTGAGCCGGGATCCCGATTCCCGGCGCGCCAAGGCGCTGCTCGCACTCGGCAACGTGTCGATCCTGAAAGGCACGTTTGCCGACGAAGCCGTTCTGCGGGCAGGCTTTCGCGGCTGCGACGGTGCGTACGTCAATCTGGACGGGTTCAACACCGGCGAGAAAACGGAGATCTACTGGGCGATACGTTGCTACGAAATCGCGCTGGAAGAAGGCATCGAGTTCTTCGTGTATGGCAACCTCGACTACGCGCTCAAACAGGCCGGCTACGATTCGCGCTTTCGTGCTGGCCACTACGACGGCAAGGGCCGCGTGGGCGAATGGATCCTGTTCCAGAACCAGACGAACCGGGACCGCATGGGCGCGGCCGTGTTCACCACCGGGCCATACATGGAGATGGCCATTTCGGCGAAGACGCCGATGATGCCCTTCGTCGAGAACGGAGTCGTCACCTGGCGCGTGCCGCTCGGCAACGGCGCGGTGCCGCATGTCGCACTGGAGGATTGCGGCTACTACGCGCGCTGGCTGTTCGACCACCCGGAGCGCGCGAACGGCATGGATCTCCAGGTCGCCATCGAGCACGTCGAGTACGGGAAGCTGGCCGAGGCGTTCGAACGGGTAACGGGGCATCCGGCGCGCTACATCGACACGGATCTGGACACTTACTGGAACGGCCCGCTCAAGATGGCGGCGAGCTCGCCCGCCGGATACAACGCGGACCCGAATGACAAGAGCACGATGAGTTTCCGCGACAACTTCACCGGTTTCTGGAACATCTGGAAGCACGGCGTCATCCGACGCGACTACGCGCTACTCGACGAAATCCATCCGAACCGTATCCGGACCGTCGAGCAATGGCTTCGACGCGAAGACGAGCGTGGCCGGCAGCAAGGCAAAGGAAGTCTCTGGGAGCGGGTGCAGCCGGAAACCCTGCTCAAGTCGGTGCCGCTTCTGAAGGTGTCCGAAGACGGCAGAAAGGGCGCGCTTTAATCTACGGCGTCACGTCCATTCGATACCGGTAATTCGATCAATGCTTAGTTAACCTAATTGGATTCGGAAATGAATCAGATCGTCGAGATCCGGAAGAACGGCGGGACGGGCTTGCTGGGTGTGCTGATCGTCTGGGGATTGGCCGTTGCCGCGGCGGCCGAAGCGGGGGTTTATCGAGCGATCTACCCGCTGGGGCTCGCCTGCCTCATTGCCCTCGGTATCGTGGCGCCGGTTGCCGTTTATTCGATGTCCCGGGGCTTTCGCACATACATCGCGACCATCGGGCTAAGAACGCTGACGGCGTTTCATATCTGGCGGATTGCGGCCGCGCTGGTCTTCTTCTGGTACGGGGCGCACGATCTCCTGCCGGAAGCGTTCGTCAGGAACGCGGGATGGGGGGACCTCATCGCGGGGTTGATGGCGTTCGGCGTCACCATGCTGCCGAAAACACGCAACCGGTATCTGATCTTTCATCTGTTCGGGTTCGCAGATTTCGTCGTGGCGGTCGGTACGGGATTGACCTATTTCCTGCTCAACGATCCCCGCATGTCCGGCATCCAGACACTGCCGATGGCATTGATCCCGTTCTACGGTGTCGGAATATCAGGAGCGAGCCACATCATGGCGTTCGACCTGCTGCGCCGCCGCCCGGGCCTCTCGAACGTGCGGTGAAGCTTGCCGAAGCAACGGCACTGGCGCGCCCTGTGCAAAACCGCTTCTTCAATCGGACAAGGAAATCATCGTGAACTTTCGTCGTACCCGTGCCGCAGCCAGCGTGCTGTTCGGCTTGCTGCTGTGCGGCCCCACGTTTGAGGACACCGCGTCGGCGCAGCCCGGTATCCCGTCGGCCGCCTCCGCCGGCGAAGCGACGGCGCCGCGGGACCCGCGCGCGAATCCGACGGCCGTTGAGGCCGATGCCTGGTTCGACAACTACCGGTTCCGGGATGGCGAGACGCTGCCCCGGCTGAGGATCCACTACGCAACGCTCGGCACGCCGCATCGCAATGCCCATGGTGCCGTTGACAACGCCGTCCTGGTCCTGCACTGGACCGGCGCGGACAGTCGAACGCTGCTGAGTCCGACCTACACAAAAGCGCTGTTCGACCGGGGACGTCCACTCGACGCGAATCGCTACTACCTGATTTTTCCCGACAACGTGGGCCACGGCCAGTCGAGCAAACCGAGTGACGGATTAAGGGCGAAATTTCCAAACTACGATTACGGCGACATCGTCGATCTCCAGCACAAGCTGGTGACCGAAACCTTTGGCATCGACCATCTTCATGCGATTCTCGGCATGTCGATGGGCGGCATGAACGCCTGGCAATGGGCGGAAACATATCCCGACATGATGGACGGCGTCATGCCCGTGGTCTCACTACCGATTACGGTCTCGGGCCGCAATCTGCTGTGGCGGCGCATGGTGATCGACGCGATCCGTTCCGATCCCGACTGGAAGAGCGGGGAGTACACGCAAACGCCCCGAGGCTGGGTCCAAGGCTTCGGTGTGTTGCGAATGATGATCGACAGTGCGCCCGCGCTACAGCAGGAAATTCCGGACGGCGCGGCGGCAAGCAAGTTTCTCGCGACCGTGCGCTTCCAGGCGGAGCATGTCGACGCGAACGACATTCTTTATTCGCTCAAGTCGTCGTTTGACTACGATCCCGAGCCAGGGCTTTCCAGGATTCGGGCCAAGCTGTTTGCCCTGAATTTCTCCGACGACGAATTCAACCCCGACACCCTGCGCGTTCTCGAGCGACTTGTGCCAACGCTTCAGCATGGCCGGTATCTGGTGCAGCAGGGCACACCGTCATCGCCGGGCCATTTCACGATGACTCGTCCCGATCTTTGGGCGCGGCATGTGGGCGAATTCATGCAATGGCTGGGCGAGGCACCCACACAAGCGAGTCTTGGCGATATCCGGCCGATTCCGGTTTCAGCCGGCTCATGATGTGTTCTACGAGGGATGGGGCCGTGGCGACCGCTTCTGAATCTCGATGACGCAATTGAGCGGTCTATTGAAGGATCGGCCAGTGGCAGCTACTGGCCGAGACTGCATAAAAGCGCGCTCGATCACCTGGACTGAATCAACCCGTTCCGATGAGAAGCGACGAAGGGGCGTTTTGTCGACGGCGAGGACCGCAAGCAAGTAACGTTGCGTCCCGAATGTCTTGATGACTTCATCGCCGAGGACAAATCACTCCCGCTACACCGTTTGCATGAGTTGAGCAGATCTTCCGATCTGGGCCAGCGAGCGCTCGATCAGTTCGTTAGACTAAGTATCGAGGGACTGCACATTTTCAGGCACAGCAACAACCGAACCCATAAACCCGACGATCAGGTCGGGCGGTTCGATCGCATATCCGCTGGGCGCGAGTACCCGGTTCACGTAGTGCCAGGGCGGCAGCCCCATATTCGGATGCGTCGATCGATATCGCATATGCCGTCATGCAGGGCTTCAACAAAGAGTGCGGCGTTATCGGCGAACCGTCACTGAAATTCAAGAGCGTCGCAATATCGCTCCCCAAAAGACACCGCAAGTTTCGAACCGCGCCACAACTGCGGCGCTCGATGCGCAACGCTCGTACAGTGCCCGGCCAGTTGGCGACCCAGTTGTTACATCGCTCGAACACAATCTTCGCCCCTCCTGCTCGTGGGTTGCTCCAACAAGCGTGGTCACAGCGTCGAGCTGACGACGTCGGCATGCTCGTCTACCGAGGCGGGCAAGCGGATCGACAGATATTCGATGTCTCGGCAAACGAACTCGCCCGCTAAAAACTATTGAAAATACGATCTCAGTAGTTCTGCTCAAGCACCGCAAAAGAGGTCACCTTTTTGCCGGCCCCACCATCCATCCCCAATAAATCCCCTTGACGGCCTATCTTTCGATATATATCTTTAGATATGTTTTCCGACATATAGGACACGATCATGCGACACAACCCTTCCCGCGGCCATGCCCGAAGCGACGGTCATGGTGCGCATGCCCGCCCTGACTGGTTCGCCGGTCTCTGGTACGCGATCGGCCGCCACCGTCGCGGCCACGATCCGTTCGGTGGCGGCGGCCCGTTCGGCGGCCGTGGCGGGCGCGGCGGCTTTGGCGATTTCGGCGACGACGGCATGCCACGCGGCCGCCAGTTCAGCTCCGACGATCTCCAGTTGCTGTTGCTTGCGCTCGTCGCCGAGCAACCGAGCCACGGTTACGAACTGATCAAGGCGCTCGACACGCGTTCGAACGGTTTCTACAGCCCGAGCCCCGGCATGGTGTATCCGGCGCTCACGTATCTCGAAGAAGTCGGCTTCGTCGCGTCGCAGGCGGAAGGCAACCGCAAGCGTTATGCACTGACCGACGCCGGCCGCACCCATCTCGACGCCCAGCGCGAACGGGTCGACACGCTGTTCGCACGCCTCACGCACCTCGCGCGCAAGATGGAGTTCATGCGCCGTGCGTTCGCCGGGGAATCGGCGGGCAACGAAACGCAGGACGAAACGCAAGCAGGCTGGCTGCCGGAGTTCGTCGAGGCGCGCCTCGCACTCAAGCGCGCGTTGCTGCACAAGAGCGCAGCCGGCCCGGATGAACAGCGCCGCGTCGCGGCCATCTTGCGCCGCGCGACGGGCGAAATCGAAGGTGGTACCGGCGCGTGATCCGCGCCGCCCCGTCAAACCTCAGGAGAACGGATTGATGCAGAACACATCCGAGCGCACCGTGACCCGCGTGCGCCACACCCTCAAGTTCCGCTTGCTGCAGGTCCTGCGCGTGCATGCCGTGACGCCGCACCTGCTGCGCGTCACGCTCGGCGGCCCGGATCTCGCGGATTTCGAATCCGCGTCGTTCGACGATCACGTGAAGGTATTTTTCCCGCCGCCCGGCGCCGAACGGCCTGCGATGCCGACGCTCGGCGCGAACGGCCCGGAGTTTCCGGAAGGCGAACCGAGGCCGGTCGCGCGCGACTTCACGCCGCGCCGCTTCGACCGCGCCGCCCGCGAACTCGACCTGGAATTCGTGCTGAACCATCCGGGCCCCGCGTCGCAGTGGGCCGCCCAGGCACGCGTCGGCCAATGGCTCGGTATCGGCGGTCCGCGCGGATCGTTCGTTGTCCCGACCGGTTTCGACTGGCACCTGCTGATCGGCGACGATACGGCGCTGCCGGCCATCGCGCGGCGCCTCGAGGAATTGCCGGCCGGTGCGCGCGCGGTCGTCGTGATGGAAGTCGCGGATCGCACCGCGCAGATCGCGTTCGACACGCGCGCCGACGTGCATGAAATCTGGCGCTTCCGCGCCGAAGCCGACGCCGCAAACGGCGACGAGCTGCTGAATGCCGTGCGCGACCTGCCGCTGCCGCCGTCCGGCGACGGCTACGTGTGGGCGGCAGGCGAAGCGCTGTCGATGCGCGCGGTACGCCAGCACCTGACCGGCGAGCGCGGCGTCGACAAATCGCGCATCCGCGCGGCGGCCTACTGGAAGCGCGGCGCGGCGGCCGTGCACGAAACCCTGGAAGACTGACGGATGCGGGTAGCCGTCAAAGGCGTACCCGGTTGACCGGCGGATGACACAATCGTCGCGTCGGCGCACCAGCGGGCTTGGCACCGCTATCGCGACTGGTATATATCTGTGTGTGCGACGCCGCTGTCGGGCGACAGCCGTCGCAGCCTGCCCAGGAGCGTCCGGTCATGACAAAAGAAAGCCCCGCTTCGCCTTTCCTTCGCAACCTGAAGATCGCCGGCTATTGCGGCCTTGCCGCGGTGGTACTTGCGCTGTTCGTCGCGATGTGCGCGATCCTGAAGGAAAGCGCGCTCGACCGCGACGCCGCGCAACATCCGGCCGATACGCCCGAACTGCACGATGCGGGCGGCGGACCATCCGCATCGGCTGAACCGGCCAGGACACCCGGCTGACGGCGTCCGGCCCGCCCCCCCGCTTACGGCGCGTGCCGGCGCCCCATCACGACTGCATGCACCGAATCGCCGAGCCGTTCGAGCAGCGCGGTCGCGCGTTGTCCGTACAGGTGCGCGGCCAGCGCGCCGGCCGTGCCGACCAGCACGCCGCCCGCCATGTCGAACGGCCAGTGCACGCCCGCATAGATACGCCCCCATGCAATCGCCGCGGCCAACGCGGCCATCACGAACCCGGTGAGCCGGGTCGTGCCGCCGAGCATCAACCCGACTGCCATGCTCCACGCGAACGTCATGTGGTCGCTCGGAAACGAGCTGTCCGGCGCATGCGGAATCAGTTGCGTGCCGACGCCGGCCATGAACGGACGCGGCGAGAACCAGAAATGCCCGATGACCTGCGCGAGCGCGATCGCCACGCACACGCCGACGCCGGCTTCGATCGCCTGGCGCCGCGTCGTGCGTGCGCCGAAGATCCAGGTCAGCAGCAGCATCGCGGGCAGCGCATAGACGAGCCAGTCGGCGGCGAAGATGGCGAGGCGGGCAACGCCCGGCTGCGGCGCAACCCCGGCGTTGATGGCGGAAAAAAGGGTGAGATTGAGGGTCTGCATGAATCCGGTTGCGTGGGGCGTAAAAACTCGGCCGGTTGCCCGGCCTGATACGAACGATGCTAGGGCGCTCCCGCTTAAGCGATGCTTAATGCGGCAGTCGCACGCGACGAAGCCCGCCGCGGCGAACGCACTTAGAGCCTGCACTGCAGCACAAGTTCACACAATTGTCACATTCCCGAGCGACCGCCTCCCGGAAAAGCTCACCTACCATCCCGTAAAGGCTCACCTTTTTCACATCGTGACGTCATCGATGCATGCGAATATCGGGACGCCGGGTGCCGTCCAGGCCGTTTGCATCATTCATCTCAATATTTACGCGTCGAATTCTACGAAATCGGCAACAATTAATTCCACATGCGGCATCGCACAACGGCAACGCACAGGCATAGGATTACGAGCTTACGAGCACTCATCCACGAAGCGATCAACAACAAGGAGTCCGCATGAAACCCAGCGATGTCCGATCGAAAGCGTTTGCGATGCCGTTGACCAGCCCTGCCTTCCCGATGGGCCCTTACCGTTTCGTCGATCGTGAGTTCCTGATCATCACGTATCGCACCGATCCGGACCGTCTCCGCGAAATCGTCCCCGAGCCGCTGCAGGTCACCGAGCCGCTCGTGCATTACGAATTCATCCGCATGGCCGATTCGACCGGCTTCGGCGATTACACCGAAAGCGGCCAGGTCATTCCCGTCGAATACAACGGCCAGCCGGGCGGCTATACGCTCGCGATGTATCTCGACGATCACCCGCCGATCGCCGGCGGCCGCGAACTGTGGGGCTTCCCGAAGAAACTCGCATCGCCCACGCTGCACGTGAACACCGACCACCTCCTCGGCACGCTCGACTACGGCAAGGTGCGCGTCGCGACCGGCACGATGGGCTACAAGCACAAGGAACTCGACATCGACGAGCAGACGAAGCGTCTTGCCGGCCCCAATTTCCTGCTGAAGATCATCCCGCACGTCGACGGCACCGCGCGCGTCTGCGAACTGGTGCGCTACTACATGCAGGACATCAAGATGAAGGGCGCGTGGACGGGCCCCGCATCGCTCGAGCTGGCGCCGCACGCGCTCGCGCCGGTAGCCGACCTCCCCGTGCTCGAAATCGTCGAAGCCCGGCACATCGTCGCGGATTTGACGCTGGGCCTCGGCGAAGTCGTCTACGATTACCTGGCTCAGTAACACGTCCGCAGTCCTTTCTCCCTGTCAAACCTTTCACCACGGGAATTCGAACATGAGCAACCTGAATGGCAAGACCGCAGTCGTCACGGGCGCCGCGAGCGGCATCGGCAAGGAAATCGCACTCGAGCTCGCGAAAGCGGGCGCGGCCGTCGCGATCGCCGACCTGAACCAGGACGGCGCGAACGCCGTTGCCGACGAGATCGTCAAGGCCGGCGGCAAGGCGATCGGCGTCGCGATGGACGTGACGAACGAGGAAGCCGTGAACAGCGGTATCGACAAGGTGGCCGAAACGTTCGGCTCGGTCGACATCCTCGTGTCGAACGCGGGCATCCAGATCGTCAACCCGATCGAGAACTACTCGTTCTCCGACTGGAAGAAGATGCAGGCGATCCACGTCGACGGCGCATTCCTGACGACCAAGGCCGCGCTCAAGCACATGTACAAGGACGATCGCGGCGGTGTCGTGATCTACATGGGTTCGGTGCACTCGCACGAAGCGTCGCCGCTGAAGTCGGCGTACGTGACGGCCAAGCACGGCCTGCTCGGCCTGGCCCGCGTGCTGGCGAAGGAAGGCGCGAAGCACAACGTGCGCTCGCACGTCGTGTGTCCGGGCTTCGTGCGCACGCCGCTGGTCGACAAGCAGATTCCGGAGCAGGCGAAGGAGCTCGGGATCAGCGAAGAGGAAGTCGTGAAGAAGGTGATGCTCGGCAATACGGTCGACGGCGTGTTCACGACGGTGCAGGACGTCGC